>DATBGF010000085.1:0-10436 GCA_036558145.1 Acidimicrobiales bacterium | reverse complement strand
GGGGATGAGCGCCATCACCGTGCGCGCCATGCAGACCGGCGAGGGCGCGTTCGTGCCCGTGGTCGTGGCCGTCGCCCTGGTCGGCTTCGTGGGGACCGGTGTGGTGGCCCGCTTCATCGAGAGCGGGGGCCAGTGATGGGTGAGCTCCTGGCCCTGGTGGGGGCGACGCTCACCTTGCTGGCCGCCGTGGGCGTGGTCCGCTTCCCCGACGTCATGGCCCGGATGCACGCGCTCACGAAGGCGTCGACGCTCGGCGTCGTCCTGGTGCTGGTGGGCGGGGCGGTGACGCTGCACCATCCCAACGACGTGACCTCGCTCCTGCTGGCCGCCGCGCTGCAGGTGCTGACCATGCCGCTCGGCGCCAACCTGTTGAGCCGGGCCACCTACCGGGCCGGCGCCGAGCAGGAGCGGGTGGCCGAGTGAGCTCACGGCCGGTTCACGGGCAACGCCCAGGTTCCCGTGCTGTGATGCCGGGGATGATCACCGCCGACACCACCCGCCGAACCTTCCTGGCCGGCGGGGCGGCCCTCGTGGGCGCGGTCCTGGCCGGCTGTACGGGCTCGTCCTCCGACGACGACGGCGGCGGGGAGGCGACAGGCGACTCGACGACGTCGACGACGGCGACGGAGTCGACCGTGGCGACCCAGGAAGGCGTCGGGACGGCGGTGACCGCGGCCGACTTCGCGTCGCTGGGGACGTGCCGCCTCACCCCGGAGCAGACCGAGGGCCCGTTCTACATCGACGCCGGCCTGGAGCGGCGCGACATCACGGAGGGCCGGCCCGGCCATTCCCTGCAGCTGGGCATCCAGGTGGTCGACGCCGACTGCGCGCCGATCTCCGGGGCGGTGGTCGACGTGTGGCACTGCGACTTCGACGGCGACTACTCCGCCTTCACCGACGGCTCGAACGGGGACGACGACGCCGGGCCGGGGACCACGTTCCTGCGGGGCTCCCAGGTGTCCGGCCAGGACGGCATCGTCGAGTTCGCGACCAACTACCCCGGCTGGTACACGGGCCGGGCCGTGCACATCCACACCAAGGTCCGCCTGGACGACTCGGCCGTCCTCACCACCCAGCTCTACTTCGATGACGACCTGACCGACCAGATCCACGCCCAGGACCCCTACGCCGCCCACGGGACCCGGGACACCCGCAACGCGGACGACTCGATCGCGGGCGATCCCGCCGCCAACGGCAACCTGCTCGCCACCTCCGCCGTCGGGACCGGCACGCGCGGCCTCGTGGTGCTCGGCATCGACCCCGATGCTTAGGGGAGGGCGAGGGCGGCGGGGTCGACGTTGGCCCCGCACAGCACCACCGCCACGCGCTCGTCGGGGTCCGCCAGGGCACCCGTCGTCAGGGCCGCGAGCGCGGCCGCGCCCGCCGGCTCCAGCGCCAGGCGCAGCTCCGACCACAGGCGACGCTGCGCCTCGATCACGTCGGCGTCCTCCACCACCACGACCCGGTCGACCCAGCGCCGGGCCGCGGCGAAGCCCAGCTCGCCGGCTTTGCGGGCGCCGAGCGCGTCGGCGCCGATCCCGCCGATGCCGACCTCCACCGGCCGGCCCGCGTCCAGCGCCGCGGCCAGCGTGCGGCAGCCGGCCGTCTCCACGCCGGTCACCGCCACGTCGCCCCGGTACCACGAGGCCACGCCGCCGATGAGCCCGCTGCCGCCCACGGCCACGACGACCCGGTCCACCTCGGCCTGGCCGGCCAGCTCGGCGCCCAGCGTGCCGGATCCGAGGATCATCTCGGTCTGGTCGAACGCGTGCAGGAACCGCGCCCCGGTCTCCTCCGCGTGGACCCGGCTGGCCGCGAGGGCGTCGTCGTAGTAGCCGGGGACGACCTCCACGTACGCTCCCAGCGAGCGCAGCCGGTCGAGCTTGGCCGGCGCGCTGGTGGCGGGGACGAACACGGTGGCGCGCACCTCCAGCCGCCGGGCCGCGTAGGCGACGGCCACGCCGAAGTTGCCCCCGGACGCGGCCACGACGCCCGCCGGAGGCGGGGTGCGGGACAGCAGGCCGAGGTGGGCGCCCCGGGCCTTGAACGAGCCGCTGTGCTGGACGAGCTCCAGCTTGAGCTCGATCGGCGCCCGGCCGCGCAGGCCCAGGTCGGCGCGGTCGACGGTGAGCACGGGCGTGGTGCGGATGTAGGGCCGCAGCTGCGCCGCGGCCGCCAGGATGTCGTCGCGGGACGGCAGCTCGACGTCGGTCGTCACGGCCGGGGTGCTCCCATCGGGTTGGGGACGGGGACCGGGCCCGTGTCCACCAGCTTCCGGGCCAGCGGGACCAGGTCGGCCGCCAGGTCCTCCGCCCGCCGGTCGCCGAGCGCCCGCCACGGCCCGGCCGCGGCCCGGTCGGTGGCGTCCTCCACCTCGGCGTGCAGGGCGCGGCCGGCGTCGGTGGCCTCGCCGGCGGGGCCGAGCAGGCCGCGGGCTGCCAGGTCCGCGACCCGGGCGTCCCAGTCCTCGTCGCTCCAGCCCCGGTTGGGCTGGGTCAGCGCTCGGGGCGCGCCGCCGGTGGCCGCGGCCAGCACGTGGGCCGCGCAGCCGTCCACGCCCGCGGCCAGCAGGGCGAGGTTGTGGCCGTCGCCCCGGTACTCGCGGAGCAGCGTGAGGGCCTGCCACAGGGCGAGGTGGGCCTCGTCGGGCCAGGGGAGGGCGAGGTGGGCGGCGAACAGGGCCCGCCCGGCGGGGTCGCAGCCGTCGAGCGCGGCCCGGGCCAGCGCCGCGGGACCGGCCGAGGCCGCGACCACCTCGTCGCCCAGCGCGTCCCGCAGTCCCCGGTCCACGCCGGCGAGCCGGGCCGACCAGGCGGCCGGCGGGGTGACCGCGATCCACACCTCGGGGATGGCCCGGGCGACCATGGCCGGGGCGAAGTTGTAGACGACCGCGGTCACGACCTCGGCGGGCACCACGCCGAGCGGGGCCGTGCGGGTGGCGAAGTAGCCCCGCCAGAAGCCGCGCAGCCCGGCGGCCGCCCAGGCGGCGTGCGACGCGGGCGCGAAGTAGGTGACGGCGTGGATGGGCTCGCCCGCCGCCCACAGGCCCCGAGACATGGTGTCGTCCACCGGCCCACCATGCGTCGGCCGGCATGCCGTACGCCACACGGTTACGCAGCGCCGGTGTGGCACATGACACCCTCCGCCGCGGCGGACTCCCAGGTAGCGTCGGTCGAGGCGGTGAGTGTCCCCCACGCCGCGCCGAGCCCCGACCCCGACCCGCTCCCGTGGAGGCTCCTGTGTTCGCTCGCCTGGGGCGCTGGTGCTACCGGCGCCGATGGATCGTCGTCAGCGCCTGGATCGTGACCCTGATCGTGGGCTTCGCCGCGCTCAGCGCCGTCGGCACCTCGTCGCGCTCGGAGTTCAGCCTGCCCGACGTCGAGTCCAAGCGGGGGACCGACATCCTCGAGGAGCACTTCGGCGGCTTCGGCGCCGGCTTCGGCGGGTCCGTGGTGTTCCGCGCCGAGCAGGGCGTGAACGACCCGACCGTGCAGGCCGAGATGAGCCAGGCGTTCGACAAGATCGCCGGCCTCGGCGACCTGGAGATCACGAGCCCCTACACCCCCGAGGGCGCCCGCCAGATCTCCGCCCAGGGCCCCGAGGCGGGCAAGGTCGCCTACGCCAGCATCGACCTCCCCTCCGACATGACGGGGGAGGAGGCCACCGCGCTCGCGAGCGACATCAAGGACGTCCTGCCGCACATCGACGGCGTCCAGATCGAGCTGGGTGGCGGCATCTTCGCCGACTTCGAGGCCCCGTCGTCCGAGGCCATCGGCGTCGGCTTCGCCATCATCATCCTGGTGCTGGCGTTCGGGTCGGTGCTGGCCATGGGCCTGCCCATCGGCGTGGCCCTGGCGGGGATCGGCGTCGGCTCGGTGCTGGCCGGCTTCCTCGGCCACCTGGTCTCCATGCCCGACTTCACGTCGATCCTGGGCGTGATGATCGGCCTCGGCGTGGGCATCGACTACGCGCTGTTCATCGTCACCCGCTTCCGGGAGAACCTGCACAAGGGCTACGACCTCGAGCGCTCGACGGTCATCGCCATGGACACGGCCGGCCGGGCCGTGCTGTTCGCGGGCACGACGGTGGTGATCTCGCTGCTGGGCATGCTGGTGATGGACGTCGCCTTCATCACCGGCCTGGCCGTGGGCACCGCCGCGGTGGTGGCCACCACGCTGATCGCCTCGCTGACGCTGCTGCCCGCGCTGCTGGGCCTCGCCGGGCAGAGGGTCGAGACCACCCGCTGGCGGGGCCTGATCGCTGCCGGCCTGGTGGCGGCGGCGCTCGTGGGCGTCGGCCTGGGCCTGGGCGCCCTGGTCATCGCCCTGCCGGTGGCCGTGGTGGTCGTCCTGGCCAGCTTCGCGGTGCGGCCATTGCGCCGGGAGGTGCCCCGCCGGGCCCGCCGCCCCGTGCGCGAGACCATGGCCTACCGCTGGAGCCGGCTCATCCAGCGCCGCCCGTGGCCCGCGGCCATCGCCGGCGCGCTGGTCCTGATCCTGCTGGCGCTGCCCGTGCTGGGCCTGCGCCTCGGCTTCTCGGACGAGGGCAACTACCCGAAGGACACCTCCACCCGCCAGGCCTACGACCTGCTGGCCGAGGGCTTTGGGCCCGGGTTCAACGGGCCGCTCGTGCTCACCTCGCTGGTGCCGGGTGACATCGACCAGGCGGTCCTCGACCGGGTGACGCAGGCCCTGGGCGCAGCCGACGGCGTGGCGTTCGCCAGCCCCGCGGTGCCCGACGACCCGGAGAACCCCTCGGCGGTCGTCTGGCAGGTCATCCCCACGACCGCGCCGCAGGACCAGGCCACAACCGACACCGTGGCCCGCCTGCGCGACGACGTCCTACCGGCGGTCACGGACGGCACCGGCCTGGACGTGGCCGTGACCGGCTCGGTGGCCGTGGGCGTCGACTTCTCCGAGTACCTGGCGGCCCGGCTGCCGATCTTCTTCGGCGCCGTGCTCACGCTGTCGTTCCTGCTGCTGATGGTCGTGTTCCGCTCGGTGCTGGTGCCGCTCAAGGCGGTGGTCATGAACCTGCTGTCCATCGGCGCCGCCTACGGCATCGTGGTGGCCGCGTTCCAGTGGGGCTGGGCCGGCCCGCTGCTCAACATCGACGGCGCCCCCATCGAGCCGTTCATCCCGATGATGCTCTTCGCCATCGTGTTCGGACTTTCGATGGATTACGAGGTCTTCCTGCTCTCGCGGATCCGGGAGGAGTGGGCCAGGACCGGCGACAGCCACACCTCCGTGGCCGACGGCCTCGCCGCCACCGCCCGGGTCATCACGGCCGCCGCCCTGATCATGGTGTTCGTGTTCGGCAGCTTCCTGATGGAGTCCGACCGGGTGGTCAAGCTGTTCGGCACGGGCCTGGCCACCGCCGTGCTGCTCGACGCCACGATCGTGCGCATGCTGCTGGTGCCCGCCACGATGGAGCTGCTCGGCGACCGCAACTGGTGGCTGCCCCGCTGGCTGGGCCGCATCCTGCCCCGCATCGACGTGGAAGGCCACGAGCAGGACGCCGAGGTCGAGGCGGGGGAGGACCGGCGCGAGCTGGAGCCGGTGTGAGCAGGGTAAACGCCGGCGAACGTATGACTCCCCAAGCCTGAGGGCACCCCTCTCCCGATCATTCGACGCAGCGGATCACCGCTGCTCCGGACGGGAGAGTGTCACGTGCTTGGTTTCATCCTCATGTTGATCATCGTCGGCATCGTGGCCGGCTATCTGGCCCGCCTGCTGGTGCCGGGACGCGACCCGATGTCGTTCGTGCAGACCGTCGTGCTGGGCATCGTCGGCTCGTTCATCGGTGGCTTCCTCGGCTACGTCCTGTTCGGCAAGGACCCCGGCGAGGGCGCGCTGCAGGTCTCCGGCGTGATCGGCTCGATCATCGGTGCCGTCATCGCCCTGCTGATCTACAACGCGGCCACCCATCGCCGGGGCGGCCTCGGCCGCCGCAGCCGGATCTGACCACAGCTCACTGCGCGACCACACCCCCGGGCGTCACACGGAGCGTCCGGGGGTGTGTCGCGTCCTGGCGCACATGCGGCATGATGCAGCGTTCGGAAGTTGAAGAGAGCCCGGAGGAAGATCGATGGCGATCTCGGTAGGGGACAAGGTTCCCGACGTGAAGCTGATGACGATGACCGCCGAGGGCCCCCGCCCGGTGCAGAGCGGCGAGGTGCTGGGGTCGGGCAAGGTCGTGCTGTTCGCGGTGCCCGGGGCGTTCACGCCCACGTGCTCCGACCACCACCTGCCCGGCTTCGTGCTGCGGGCCGACGACATCAAGGCCAAGGGCGTCGACACGGTGGCCTGCATCGCCGTCAACGACCCCTTCGTCATGGGCGCCTGGGGCCAGGTCCAGAACACCGAGGGCGCTGTGACCATGCTTTCTGACGGCAACGGCGAGTTCGCAGCGGCCATGGGGCTGGAGATGGACGGCTCGGGCTTCGGGCTCGGCACCCGCTCGCAGCGCTACGCGGCGATCATCGAGGACGGCGTCCTGACCGACCTCGCGGTCGAGTCCAAGCCCGGCGTCGACGTCAGCGGCGCCGACGCGGTGCTGGCCAAGCTCTGACCGGCGCCCGGGGGCGTCACCGGCGAGGGCCACGGGCCGTGTCAGGATGAGCGCGGTGCAGAGCACAGGAGCCGTGGCGCCCCCCGGCGTGACCAGGGAGAACGAGCAGGTGGGGGTGCTGGCCGGCGTGGTCGTGTCGGTCTCGCCCCGCCAGCGCGTCCGCTCCCAGGCCGACGTGGTCCGCCTCATCGTGGGCCTGGCCCTCGTCGGTGTGGGCGTCCTGGTCGCCACCTGGCTCCGCAACACGATCGGCGGAGCGGAAGAAGACCTGGTCGACGTGTACGAGCGGGTCCCCGATCGCTTCGCCGAGGTGTTCACCGGGCTGGTCGTGCTGGGGGCGGGCCTGATCCCGGCCGTGGCGCTGGTCGTGCTGGTGGTGCGGCGGCGCTTCCGCCAGGCCGCGGCCCTGCTCACCGGGGCGGTGGGGGCCGTGCTGGCCATGGGCTGGCTCACGGACTTCCTGGCCGCCCAGGGCGTCATCGCCGCGGTCGACCCCACCACCGACCGGGTGGTCGAGCTGACCGACCCGGCCTTCGCCACGTCGCCGCTCATCGCCGCGGCCGTGGCCCTGGTGATCATCGCCGCGCCCTGGGTCTCCCAGCAGTGGCGCCGGGTGTTCTGGACCGGCGTGGTGATCCTCGTCGTGTTCCGGGTCGTGTCCTCGACCGAGGCGCCGCTCGACATCGTGGTGGCCATCGCGGTGGGCATGGCGGTCGGGTCGCTGGCGCTGCTGGCGTTCGGCACCGAGAGCTCCGACCCCGAGGCGCCCGAGCTGGTCTCGATGCTGCGCTCGGTCGGGCACGCCTCCCGCATCGAGCAGCTCCCGGGCAACAGCCCGCTGGTGTACCGCGTCGACGTGGCGGGGGAGGCGCCGATGGAGATGCGGCTGCGCACCGCGCACGACCGCAACGAGGTGCTGCTCGAGCAGCTGTGGCGCTCGGCCCGCCTGCGGCGCTGGGTCACGGACCGGCCCTACGACACCGTGCAGCGCCGCATCGAGCACGAGGCGCTGGCCCAGCGGGCCGCCGTGGACGCCGGCGCCCGGGTGGCTCCCGTCAAGGCCATCGTCGCCTCCCACAACGGGTCCGTCGGCCTGCTGGAGACGGCCACCGAAGGCGTGCCCGCCTCCGAGCTGGCGCCGGAGCAGCTCGACCAGGCGATGCTGATCGACGTGTGGCAGCAGGTGGCGGCGCTGCACGCGGACCGGATCGCCCATCGCAACCTGGGCCTGGCCCAGGTCACGGTCACCCCCGACGGCAGTGCGGCGCTGCGCGGCTTCGACGGTGCCGCCCTCGCCGCCTCCGACCGCGACCTGGCGCTGGACCGGGCGCAGCTGCTGGTGTCGACGGCGCTGGAGATCGGCGCCCCCGCCGCGGTCGAGGTGGCGCTGCAGGCGGTGGGCCAGCAGGCCGTGGTCACCGCGGTGCCCTACCTCCAGCCCCTGGCCCTGCCGGCCCCCACCCGGCGGGCCTGGCGCTCCAACAAGGAGGTCCTGGACGCCCTGCGCGAGGCGGTGCGCGACGCCACCGGGGTCGAGCCCGCGCCCCTCGCCCGCCTGGACCGGGTCCAGCCCCGCACCGCGCTGTCGATCGCGGCGCTGGCCGGCGCGTTCTACTTCCTGCTGCCCCAGCTGGCGAGCCTCGACGAGTCGGCCGAAGCCGCCACCCAGGCCAACTGGTGGTGGCTGGGCCCGATGCTGGCGGGCGCGGCCGCCACCATCGGCTTCGCGGCGCTGGCCTTCGTGGCCTCGGTGCCCGAGCCGATCGCCTACCTGCCGGCACTGCGCATGCAGACGGCGTCGTCGTTCGTGAGCCGGATCGCCCCGGCCAACACCGGCACGCTGGCCATGGGTGTCCGCTTCCTGCAGCGGTCGGGCCTCGACCCGGGGCCGGCGGCGGCCGCGGTGGGACTGTGCGCCGGGGCCGGCTTCGTGGTCCACATCGCGCTCATGGTGGCGTTCCTGGCCTGGGTCGGGACCAGCGAGGTCGGCTTCTCGCTGCCGCAGGCCAACGTGCTGTTCATCGTGATCGCGGTGGCCGTGTCGGCCGCCGGGCTGGTCGTCGTGGCCGTGCCCGCGCTGCGGCGGCGGATCCTGCCGCCGCTGCTGGTGCAGATCCGCAACGCGGCCTCCTCGGTGGCCGACGTGCTCACCTCCCCGCTGCGGGTGATCAGCCTCATCTACGGGCAGGTGGGCGTCACGATGTCGTTCATCCTGACCCTGGCGGCGGCGGTGGTGGCGTTCGGCGGCGGCGTGAGCTTCCCGGAGATCGGGGCCGCCTACCTGGTGGCGGCGGCCCTGGGCTCGGCCGCACCCACCCCGGGCGGCCTCGGCGCGGTGGAGCTGGCCCTGGTCGGTGGCCTCACCGGCTACGGGATGTCGAGCGTCAGCGCGACCTCGGCGGTGCTGACGTTCCGGCTCATCACCTACTGGCTGCCCATGCTGCCCGGCTGGTTCACGTTCCGGTCGATGCAGCGGCGCGAGGAGATCTGACGAGCCTGCCGCTCAGCGAGCGCCCAGCGGGATGATCTCGTGCTCGACGAGGATCCCGCGGTCGAGCACCAGGCGGCCCATCGTCCGCTCCGGCTGGCGCCGGCGCTGCACCGCCGAGCCGGGGTTGAACAGGCGCTGGCCGTCCACCCCGACCTCGTCCACCGGCACGTGGCTGTGGCCGAACACGACCACCTGCGCCTCCGGGAACCAGCGCCGCATCCGGCGGTCCCGGCCGGCGCGGGCGCCCGAGTCGTGGACCATCGCCACGCGCACGCCGCCGAGCGTCAGGGCCAGGCGATCGGGCAGGGCTCCCACCAGCGCCCGGTCGTTGTTGCCCAGGACGGCGTGGACGGGCCGCAGCCGGCGCAGGGCGTCCAGCAGCTCTGCGGTGACCACGTCGCCCGCGTGCAGGACGACGTCGGCGGCCTCGACCGCCTCCCAGACCGCGGGAGGCAGCGGGGAGAGGTCGGCCTTCAGGTGGGTGTCGGCCAGGACCAGGGCGCGCACCGGGCCATCATGGCCCTACCGGACCTGGGCGACGGCGAACGCGGCCAAGGCCTCGCGGTCGAAGTCGGCCAGGTCGTCGGGCTTGCGGCTGGTGACCAGGACGTTGGGGCCGTCGGTGTCGACCACCACAGGCTCGTCGAGCCAGCGGGCGCCCGCGTTGACCAGGTCGGTGCGCAGGCTGGGCCAGCTGGCCAGGTTGCGGTCCCGGACGACGTCGGCCTCGATCAGGGTCCACGGTGCGTGGCAGATGGCGGCCACGGGCTTGCCTGCCTCGAAGAACGCCTGGACGAAACGGACCGCCGCCGGGTTCGTGCGCAGCCGGTCGGGGTTGGCGACCCCGCCGGGCAGGACCAGCCCCGCGAACTGCTTGGGATCGGCCTCGGCCGCGGTCATGTCCACCGCGAAGGTGTCGCCGGAGTCGAGGTGGTTGAACGCCTGGACCCGGCCCTGCTGCGGGGCCACCAGCACCGGGCGCCCGCCCTCGGCCTCGACGGCCTGCCACGGATCGGTGAGCTCGACCTGCTCGACGCCCTCGTTGGCCACGAGGAACGCGATCTGCATGCCTGCGAGTCGATCGGCCATCACGAGCCTCCTTGCTCGACTGCTCCTTGCTTCCACGCCTACCCGATGGGCCGGACGGGGTAGACGTGCGGGATGACTGTGCGTGAAGACTTCGACCACCTGGTGGCGGCGCCGGACCCGGCCATGGTGGTGGTGACGACGGCCCTGGGCGACGAGCGGTCCGGCTGCCTGGTCGGCTTCCACGCCCAGTCCAGCATCGAGCCGCGGCGCTACACGGTGTGGCTGTCGAGGGTGAACCACACCTACCGCGTCGCCCTGCTGGCCTCGCACGTGGCGGTCCACTTCC
>DATBGF010000084.1:0-6610 GCA_036558145.1 Acidimicrobiales bacterium | reverse complement strand
CCCCGCCCCACCGGCGGTGGCGGCGGAGGCGGCGGTGGTGGTGGGAACGGCACAGGGCGCCGCCGGCGCGACGGCGGCGGCTGAGCGGGCGGGGCGTTCGCCGGCGCCCACGCGTGGGGATTTGGCGTGCGAGCACCGGCTCCACTGCTCGGCCGACAGGCAACACGGCTGAGCGGCCTACGGGGCGTCGATCCCGATCGCTTCCAGGTCGGCGGGCACGGAGGCGAACGCATCGGCGAGGATGCGGCGGGCGGCCGGGTCCATCGGCGGCGCACTGTCCTCGCCCGGCGTGCGGCTGACGTTGGCGAACGCGGGCGGCTCCCACGGGTCCAGGCCGAGGAACGCCAGCACGTCGGCGTAGGCCGCGGCCGGGTGCTCGAACAGGCGGGCGCTGGGCAGCACCAGCAGCTGGGCCCGGGGGAAGCGGGCCAGCCAGTGGGCCAGCTGGGGGGCGTAGTGGCCGCGGGCCACGTACGAGTAGCGCAGGAGCGCCTTGGCGTCGTGGTCCGGGTCCTCGGCCAGGCGGGACCGGTCCGCGGCGCAGCGGTCGTCCTCGGCCGCCAGCGCCTCGGCGAACGGCAGGGTCTCGTAGCCCAGCCGCACCATGTGCCGGTAGTGGGACCAGGCCCGCTCCGCCGGGTCCCGCAGCAGCGCGATCAGCTTGGCCCCGGGGACCACCAGCGCGGCCCGCTCGGCCGCCAGCGGGTGGAACAGGTAGTCGGGCGTGGCCTCGAAGCGCAGATGGCGGCGCCCGGCCAGCAGCTCGAAGTGGGCGCGGTACCAGTCCTCGCCCCGGGCCGCGTAGCGGCTGAAGTACTCGACCTCCTTGCGGAAGGACGGGGCCACGCCGGGATGGGCGCCGAGGTAGCGGTACAGCGAGCTGGTCCCCGCCCGCTGGGCGCCGATGATCAGCGCGTCGGGCAGGGCCCGCCAGCGTCCCGTCGGCACGCGGTAGCGGAGCCGGGCGCGCGCCAGGCGGTGCCGCCATTCGAGCGGGACCCGCGCCCGCACGGCATCCAGTGCCACCGGCCCAGCCTGCCACCTATAGTGCGAGCGGTGGACGGGAGCCTCGACGCGATCGGCGCGGCCGTGCGCGTGCTTCTGGCGGAACGGTTGCACGTCGCCCCGAGCGACGTCCCTGCCGACGCGGCCGCCTCGCTCCAGGACATCGGCCTCGACTCGACCGCCATCCTCAGCCTGGTGGTGGGCCTGGAGGACCGCTTCGACATCGAGATCCCCGACCTCGACATCACGGTCGCCAACTTCGGGACCGTCGCCGCCATCACCCGCTACGTCGCGGACCGGACGGCGGCGCCGCAGTGACCGCGGCCCAGCTCGCCGCCACGGTGGAGCGCTTCGGCTCCCGCCCGGCCCTGGTGGACGGCGACCGGCGCCTGTCCTGGGACGAGCTCGCGGCGGCGGTCGAGCGCCGGGCCGCGGCGCTGGCGGCGCGTGACATCGGTCCCGAGCGGCCGCTGGCGATCGTGCTGCCCAACACGACCGACTTCGTGGTCACGTTCCTGGCCTGCCAGCAGGTCGGAGCGCTGGCCGTCCCGCTGAACCCGCTGTTCACGGTGGGCGAGCTGGGCCGCCACCTGGCCGGCCGCCCGGTCGGAGGCATCGTCACCACGCCCGAGGCGGCGCCGGGCATCGGGGACTGGGCCCCGGACGGCACGTGGGTCGCCGCCGCGGACGGCCTCGACCGGGGAGCGAGCGGGACCGCACCCGGGCCGCCCGCCGGGCCCGACCTGCCCGCGGTCTACCCCTTCTCGTCGGGATCGACCGGCACCCCCAAGGGCATGGTCCGCACCGCGGCCCAGCTGGCGGCTGAAGCCGACGCCTTCTACGACACCGTGGGCGTCACCGAGCACGACGTGATCCTCGGGCTGGTGGCGCTGTTCCACTCGCACGGGTTGGGCAACGCCCTGCTCGCGTCGGTGCGCTCGGGGGCGGCGCTGGTGCTGCTGCCGTCGTTCCAGCGCGACGCGGTGCTGGCCGCGATCGAGCGGGAGCGGGTCAGCGTGTTCCCGACGGTGCCGTTCATCGGCCAGACGCTGGCCGAGACCCGCCGCGCCGAGCGGGCCGAGACCGGGTCCCTGCGGCTGTGCTTCACCGCGGGCGCACCGCTGGCCCGGGAGACGTTCGACCTCTGGGGCGCCCGCTTCGGGATCCCGCTGCGCCAGCTGTACGGCTGCAGCGAGGCCGGCTCGGTCACCATCAACCTCGACGACGACGTGGACGCCACCGCGGCCTCGGTCGGCCGGCCGATGAAGGGGATCGAGCTGGCGGTGGTCCGGCCCGACGGCGAGCCGTGCGCTCCCGGCGAGAGCGGCGAGGTCAGCTTCGCCAGCCCCGCGGCCACGACCCGCTACGAGGGCCTGGACCCGGAGGCCAACGCCGCTTCGTTCGTGGGCGGCTGGTTCCGCACCGGCGACCTGGGCCACCTGGACGCGGGCGGCAACCTGCACGTGACCGGCCGCACCAAGCTGTTCATCTCCACCAGCGGCTACAAGGTCGACCCCTTCGAGGTCGAGGACGTGCTGCGCCGCCATCCGCTGGTGGCCGACGTCGTCGTCGTGGGGGCGGCGGGCTCGGCCGGGGACCAGGTGGTCAAGGCCGTGGTCGTCCCCCGCGACGGCGCCGACGAGCGGGCGCTGCGCACCGATCTGCTGGCGCTGTGCCGGGCGGAGCTGGCGGTGCACAAGGTCCCCCGGGTGGTCGAGTTCCGCGACGAGATCCCGAAGAGCCCGCTGGGCAAGATCCTCCGCAAGTACCTCGTGTAGGAGATGGAACGTGGCTGACATCGTCGACCTCCCCGCGCTGCTGGCCCAGCTCCAGGGCTTCACGCCGTTGCAGCGGGTGCTGCTGGCCACCGCGGGCACGCTCCAGGGCACGCTGTCCGCCTACCTGGGGGCGCCGGTGGTCGTCGACGTCGTGTCCCAGACCGTGCGGGGCGACTCCGTACACCGCGAGGTCGCGCTCGTGTGCAAGGAGCAGGACCTGGTGGCGTGCCGGGCCAGCACCGAGATCCGGGTGGCCGACGAGCGCATGCGCCAGCTCATCATCGAGCGCAGCATCGGCCTGGGCCAGATCGTGGCGCTCCTGGGTGGGTCCGCGCAGTTCGAGCTGGACGAGGTCGGTGACGAGCCCGGCGAGTTCTGGCGGCGCTATCGGATGTGGGGCGACAGCTTCACCTACGTGATCACCGAGACGTTCCCCAAGGACCTCTACGCCGGGCCATGAGCCGGGCGCCGTTCCCGTTCCTGGTGGGGTGCGGGCGGTCCGGCACAACGCTGGTCCGGGCGCTGGTCGACGCCCACCCCGCGATGGCGATCCCGCCGGAGTCGCACTTCGTCGTGGCCCAGGCCCCCAAGCCCGGCGCGGCCTTCGACCCCGGGGCGTTCGTGTCCGCCCTCGCCGCCAGCGAGCGCTTCGCCCTCTGGGAGCTGGACCGGGACACACTCGCGGCCGCCGTCGCGGGAGCGGCCGGCTACCCGGACGCGGTGCGGTCTGTGTTCGCGCTGTGGGCGGACCGCCAGGGGAAGGCCCGGTACGGGGACAAGACCCCCGGCTACGTGCTGCACCTGCCGGTCATCGCGGGACTGTTCCCGGAGGCCGTGGTGGTCCACGTGGTGCGCGACGGTCGCGATGTCGCCGCCTCCTTCGTCGATCTGGGCTGGGCCACCTCGGCCGAGGAGGCGGCGCTCCACTGGCGCCTGCGGGTGTCCCGGGGACGGCGGGCGGGCCGGGCGCTGGGCCCCGGCCGCTACCACGAGCTGCGCTACGAGGACCTGGTGGCCGACCCCGAGCGCACGCTGCGGGCGCTGTGCGCTGCCGTCGCCCTGCCGTTCTCGCCCGCCATGGTGGACCACCGGGCGGGCGCGGCCGAGGTGGCCCGCACCACCAGCCATCCCGAATACCACCGGCACCTGGCCGAGCCGGTCACCGCCGACCTGCGGGACTGGCGCCGCGACCTCGATCCGTCCACCGTGGCCCGGGTCGAGCTGCTCGCCGGTCCCGTCCTGGCCGGGCTGGGCTACGAACCGTCCGGCGTGCGGCCCTCGGCCCGGGACCGGTCCGCCGCGGCTGTGCACCGGGCCCGCTGGGAGGCCCACCGGGTCAGCCGGCGGCTGCGGCCAGACCGCCCATCGTGAGCGTGTCGAGGCGGCCGGCGGCACGCAGGCGGGCGGCCTCGGCGCAGATGGCGTCGAGCGCGGCCAGCGCCCGGGGCGGGTCCGCGGTCACGTTGTAGGGGTGGAACCAGAGGTGGAACAGCGAGCGCTCCCGGGCCGCCTGGCGCAGCCGGGCCCGGGGCCGGCGCACCCACAGGCCCACCGGCAGCCGGCGCCGTCGGGAGGCCGGGGCCAGCAGGAACGTCTGGGGCACGTCCCACACGCCGCTCGGATCGCGGGCGGGACGCACCGCCGAGCCGGCCAGCGGCCGGACCCGGTCGAGCAGGCGCAGCGCCGGGCGGCCGGCGAACGGCACGGGCGGGTGACCCCGGTAGGCGGTGAAGCCGGCCGCGGGCAGGGCGTCCACGTGGCCGACGGAGTTGCGGGGGTAGACGAACGAGCGCAGCGGCTCGTCACCGGCGGCGGCCCGGCAGGCGACGAGGTCGGACAGGAACGCCTCCCGGCTGCAGCCCGGCTCGCCCGCCATCACGTGGGCGAACGAGTGGCAGCCGATCTCCTGGGGCACCGGGCAGGCCCGGATGGCCTCCACGACGTCGGGCGCGTAGTAGTCGGGCGCCCCGGCCCGGTCCGAGCAGGGGTCGACGTCGAACCAGTCCCCGTCGAGCCAGGCGAAGTCGGGCCGCACCACCTCGGGATGGGGGTGGCCGCCGGACCGGTCGCAGCGGTCGAGGAACAGGTGGCCCACGATCGCCCAGGTGGCCGGGATCTCGTGGCGCGCCAGCACGCCGAGGATGCCGGCCACGGCCTCCCGCTCGCCGTCGTAGCGGTGGGCGGCCGGGCCGTCCCGGCGGTGGGCCTCGCCCCAGGCCAGCTCGGTGTCGATCGACACCACGCACGCCCCGCGGGCCGGCGGCGTGCTCATCGCGCCGCGGCCCGGGAGGAGAGCAGGGCGGCCAGCTGGTCCGCCACGGCCGCGAGGTCGAAGCGCGCGGCCCACTCCCGGCCCGCCGTGCTGCGGGGGGAGCGGGCGGCGGCCACGATGGCGGCCCCCAGCTTGTCGACGTCGCCCACGGGGACGAGGTGGGCGTGGCGGCCGCCGCCGGTCAGCTCGGCCACCGGCGGGATGTCGAACGCGGCCACCGGGGTGCCCAGGGCCAGGGCTTCCAGGACGGCGCCGGGCGATCCCTCCGACAGCGAGCTGAAGGCGAACACGTCGGCCGCCGCGACCAGGGCGCGGGCGTCGTCCCGGAAGCCGAGCAGCCGCACCGCGTCCCCGAGGCCGTGGCGGGCGACGGCGGCTCGCACCTCGGGCTCGGCCGGGCCGGGTGAGCCCACGATGGCCAGCACGGCGTCCGGCAGGTCCCGGCGGGCGGCGGCGAACGCCTCGACCAGCAGGTGCTGGGCCTTCTCGGGGACGAGGCGGGCCACGTTCACGACGAGGGGCACGCCGTCGGGCAGCCCGAAGGCGGCACGGTCGGCCGGGCCGGGCAGGGCGCCGAGGTCGATGCCTCGGGGCACCACCGTGACCTGCTCGGGCGGGAAGCCCATGAGCGCGCAGTTGGTGTCCCGGGCGTAGGCGCTCACGGCCCGGTACCAGACGTCGCCGCCGCGGGCGACCGTGCGGGCCACCGCCTGCATGGTCCGGCCGCGCCAGCCGGCCACGCCCGGCTGCAGCGAGCGCTGCAGACCGAGGTCGCCGGTGCGGTTGAACGACGACACGACCGGGATGCGCAGCGGCCGGGCCGCGAGCTGGCCCACCAGGTTGGCGCTGAACAGGCTGGTGTGGACCACCGCGGGGCGGCGCTGCCGCAGGATCGCCCACAGCCGACGGGCCGCGAGCGGCCAGGTGCGCCCCGCGTGGCGGGCGTCGTAGCCGAGGGCCAGGACGGGCACGCCGGCGGCCTCCAGGCGGGGCTGGAGGGCGTCGCGGGCGTAGAGGCGCACGACCGTCTGGTCGAGCCCGTCGCGGGCGGCGAGGGCCTCGATCTCGTCCACCAGGCGGTTCTCGGCGCCTCCCGAGGAGGCGAGGGAGTCGACGACGTGGACTACGTCCATGTCGCGGCAGCCCAGGCGTCGATGGCGTCGAGGGCCGCGTCCTGGGTGGCGACGCTGGTCAGCCCGTGGACCCGGCCGGGCACCACCGCCAGCGACGCCCTCGGCCCGGCGCGGTCGAGGATCCCGGCGTGCCGGAAGTCCTCGTAGTAGCGATCGTCCTCCCCGAACACGAACAGGGTGGGGATGCCCTGGTCCACCACGGCGTCGAGGTGCGCCAGGAAGCGCCGGCTCACCCACTCCGGGCCGTCGCCGGCGCGGCGCCGGACCTTGCGGCCCGCGATGTCCGCCAGGCCCCGGCCGGTGCGGCCCAGGGCCCGCCGCCGGGTGCGGCTGCGCAGCACCGCCCACACGTGGGACGGGCGCAGGCGCTTGGCGAAGTGGCGCAGCGGCCGGCGGTCGCGGCGCCGCACCACCTCGAAGTC
>DATBGF010000083.1:0-7591 GCA_036558145.1 Acidimicrobiales bacterium | reverse complement strand
GGGCGTCGTCGATGCGGGGCGGCGACTGCGACAGGTACAGGCCCGCGACGTCGAAGAACTGGAGCGCGTGCTGGCCCACGACCACGCCCGCGGGCAGGTCCAGGAGCTGGCGGCGCATCGCCTCGATCTGCTGGGCGTACTCCTCGGCCGCCGCCTGCTCCTCGGGGGACAGGGGCTCCTCGTCCGGCGGGGCGGCGGCGGGCTGAGGCTCGGAAGTGGCCTCGCCGCGGTTGCGCTCGACCGGGTGCTCGCCTGAGGGTGTCCAGAGCGTGCTCATCGTCTGACGACCTTATCCAGCTGGAGGTTGTGGACGCGTCCGCACCCGCTGGTACCCTAGGCGGACAACTCAACGGGAAGTGGGGCTTGTTTCTGACGCCCCCACCCGGCCACCTCCCTCGGGAGCGTGCGTCCGGGTCGATCGATCGCTCCGGGCCCTGGCCCGTCGCGGACGTCGGCTTCCCCCGGCGTCCGTTCGTCGTTTTGGCGGGCGGGCACCGGATGGGCGAGTTCCCTGACAGCCATGCGTACGGAGGTGTCTGCGCATCGATGAGGAGTGATCGGCGATAGCTACGCCGGCGAACAACGAACCCCGGATCAACGACCGCATTCGCGCTCGCGAAGTGCGACTCGTCGGCCCGGACGGTCAGCAGATCGGCATCAAGCCCCTGCCCGAGGCCCTTTCCATAGCCCGTGACAACGACCTCGACCTGGTCGAGGTGGCGGCCCAGGCCAACCCGCCTGTCTGCCGCATCATGGACTACGGCAAGTACAAGTACGAAGCGGCGCAGAAGGCGAAGGAATCACGGCGCAAGGCGAGCAACGTCTCCATCAAGGAGATGAAGTACCGCCCCAAGATCTCCAAGGGTGACTTCGACACGAAGACCCGCAAGGTCGAGCGCTTCCTTCAGGACGGGCACAAGGTCAAGGTGACGCTCACCTTCCGAGGCCGGGAGATGCACCACCCCGAGTTGGGGAGGCGGATCCTGGACGACGTGGTGAGCGCGGTCGAGCACCTGGGGAAGGTCGAGATCTTCCCCCGCCAGGACGGTCGCAACATGACCATGGTGCTGGGCCCCGATCGCAAGGCCCAGGCGGCGCACGAGCGGGCCAGGCGTCAGACCGAGGCCGAGGCCGCCGGTCAGGCACCGGCCGAGGCTGCGGCTCCGGCCGCAGATCCGGCTCCGGCTCCGGCCCCCGCTCCGGACGGCGCGGCGGCCCCCGCCGCCCCGCAGGCGTCGCCCCCGCCGACAGAGGCCACGCAGCAAGCACAGAGCGGCTGACCCACCCCCCGGTCGGGCGCTCGCCCCCACAGATCAAGGAACTGCCATGCCCAAGATGAAGTCGCACAGCGGTGCGTCCAAGCGCGTCAAGGTGACCGGCAGCGGCAAGCTGCGCCGCCGCCAGATCAACATGAACCACATCCTCGGGAAGATGCCGACGAAGCGGAAGCGGCGTCTGAACCGCGAGACGACCTTCGCCCCCGGCGACGAGGCCCGCGTCAAGCGGCTTCTCGGCCGGCGCTGACACCCACCCCTCCCCCCACCGAAGAAAGGAGCTTCCCATGGCTCGGGTGAAGCGTTCCGTCCACGCCAAGAAGAAGCGCCGCGTCACCCTCGAGCGCGCGAAGGGCTACTACGGCAACAAGAGCCGGTCCCGCCGCGCCGCCAACGAGCAGGTGATGCACAGCCTGAACTACGCGTTCCGCGACCGCCGCGCCCGCAAGGGCGACTTCCGCCGTCTGTGGATCCAGCGCATCAACGCCGCCTGCCGCCAGAACGGCATGAGCTACAGCACGTTCGTGGCCGGCCTGCGGGTGGCCGGGGTCGAGGTGGACCGCAAGGTCCTGGCCGACCTGGCCGTCACCGACGAGGCCGCCTTCACGGCGCTGGTGACCACCGCCCGCGAGGCGCTCGACGCCGCCGGCTCCGAGGCCACCGCCTCGGCCTGAGGCGAGAAGAACGAGCGGGGCAGCGATGGCCGAGCAGATCGGCGCCCGCCATCACACATTGCAGCGGCTGCGGCGCCTTTCGAGGCGCCGCGCTGCGCGCTCGGCCGAGGGGGCCTACGTCATCGACGGGCCGACCCTGCTGGCCGAGGCGCTCGACGCGGGCGTGACCGTGACCGACGTCGTGGCCGAGCCCGGCTGCCCGCCCGAGCTGTTCGACCGGGCCGCGCTGGCCGGCGCGTCGGTCTGGCGGGCCAGCGCCGGGGCGCTGGGGCGCTTCGTGGAGACGGTGACACCCCAGCGGGTGGCGGCCATCGCCCGCCTGGGCGACCGCCCGCCGGCCGAAGCCGCCGCCGCGGCCGGGCCGCTGGCCCTGGTGCTGGTGGGCGTGAGCGATCCGGGCAACGCGGGCACGCTGCTCCGCTCGGCGGAAGCTGCGGGGGCGGGCGCCGCGCTGTTCTGCGACGGCTCCGTCGATCCCTTCGGGCCCAAGTGCGTGCGCTCGTCGGCCGGCTCGCTGTTCCGGCTGGCGGTCACGCGGGCGGCCGACGCCGACGAGGTCCTGGCCGCCCTGGCGGCGCAGGGCTTCACCACGGTGGGGACCCGGGCCCGGGGGGCGCTGGCCTACGACGACGTCGACCTGGCCGGTCCCGTGGCGCTCGTGCTCGGGAACGAGGCCCACGGTCTGCCCGAGGCGGTGGCGGACGCGGTGGAGCGCAGCGTGACGATCCCCATGGCCGGGCGCACCGAGTCCCTCAACGTGGGGATGGCGGGCACGGTCCTGTGCTTCGAGGCGTTGCGCCAGCGCCGTGCCCGCGAGCGGGCTGCGGACGAGGGGAATGGACTGGACGCGGCGGCGCCGCAAACGGCAGGGTTCACGACGACATGAGCAACGACGACGACCTCATCGGCGAGATCGCGCGGCTCGAGGATGAAGCCCGCGTGCGGCTGGACGCGGCCGCCACGCTCGACGAGCTGCGGGCGGTGGAGACCGACGTGCTGGGCAAGCGCTCGCCCCTCGCCGGCCTGAAGAAGCGGCTCGGCGGGCTCGACGCCGAGGATCGGCGGGCGGTGGGCAAGGTGCTGAACGGCGCCCAGGAGGCGCTGGCCGCACGTGCGGTCGAGCGCCGGGCGGTGTTCGAGGCGGCCGAGCGGGCCGAGCAGCTCATCGCCGAGCGCCTCGACCTCACCGAGGTGCTGCCCGCCCCCGGGGCCGGCCACCTCCACCTCGTCACCCAGGCCATCGAGCACCTGGAGGACGTGTTCGTCGGCCTCGGCTTCACCGTGGCCGAGGGGCCCGAGGTCGAGACCGACTGGAACAACTTCGGCGCCCTCAACTTCCCGCCCAGCCACCCGGCGCGGGACATGTACGACACGCTGCACGTGACCTTCGGCGAGCCGGGGTCGACGGTGCTGCGCACCCACACCTCCCCGGTCCAGGTCCGGGTGATGACCGGCACGCCGCCGCCGTACTACTCGGTGATGCCGGGCCGGGTGTTCCGCTCCGACACCGCGGACGCCACCCACATGCCGGTGTTCCACCAGATCGAGGGCCTGGTCGTCGACCGCCACATCACCTTCGCCGACCTGGCGGGGACCATCGACGCCTTCACCAAGGCCTACTTCGGCGGCGACTTCACCTCCCGCCTGCGCCCGTCGTACTTCCCCTTCACCGAGCCCTCGGCCGAGTTCGACATCCAGCGCCCCGACGGCACCTGGCTGGAGCTGGGCGGCTGCGGCATGGTCCACCCCAACGTGCTGGCCAACTGCGGCGTCGATCCCGAGGAATGGCAGGGGTTCGCCTTCGGGTTCGGCATCGACCGCCTGGCCGCCGCCCGCCACGGGGTGGCCGACCTGCGCGAACTGTTCACCAACGACATCCGGTTCCTGACCCAGTTCTAGGGTCGGGCCCGGTCGCACCTCCCGAGGGCACCGATGAAGGTCCTGCTGTCCTGGCTCCAAGATTTCGCGCCGATCGAAGGCGACCCCGTCGCGCTCGGCGAGCAGATGAGCGACCTCGGCATGGCGGTCGAGCAGCTCGACCTGCTGGGCCAGGGCCTCGACGGCATCATCGTGGCGAAGGTGCTCGCCACCCGGGCGCACCCCTCGGCCGACCGCATCCACCTGGTCGACGTGGACACGGGCGACGGCGAGGCGCTCCAGATCGCCTGCGGGGCGTTCAACATGGCGCCCGGCGACCTGGTCCCGCTGGCCACGCTGGGCACGGTCATGCCCGACGGCACTGCGATCGGCCGGCGGAAGATGCGGGGCGAGTGGTCCAACGGGATGCTGTGCTCGGCCGCCGAGCTCAAGCTGGGCGGCGACGCCGGCGGCATCTACATCCTGCCCCCGGGGCTGGAGGTCGGCGCCGGCCTCACCGAGGCGCTCGGCATCGAGGCCGACGCCCTCTACGACCTGGAGATCAACCCCAACCGCCCCGACGCCATGTCGGTGGCGGGCGTGGCGCGGGATCTGGCGGCCCGCCTGGGTGTCCCGTTCTCGCTGCCCGAGCCCCAGGTGACCGAGGTGCCAGCCGCCCATGTCCGGGACGTGTCGGTCGAGGTCGAGGCGCCCGACCTGTGCGGCCGCTTCACCGCCCGGATCCTCAGCGGGGTGAGCGTCGGCGAGTCCGATGCCGTCATCGCCCGCCGGCTGACGCTGCTCGGCATGCGGCCGATCAACTCGCTGGTCGACGTGTCCAACTACGTGATGCTGGAGCTGGGCCAGCCCAACCACCCCTACGACCTGGCCAAGGTGCGGGGCGGCGGGCTGCGGGTGCGCCGGGCCCGTCCCGGTGAGACCCTGGTGACGCTGGACGACATCGAGCGCACGCTGGTCCCCGACGACCTGCTGATCTGCGACGGCGAGGACCGGGCCATCGGCGTGGCCGGGATCATGGGCGGCGCCGACACCGAGATCGACGAGGCCACCACCGACGTGCTGCTGGAGATGGCCTGGTTCCTGCCCCTCGCCATCGCCAAGTCGTCCCGGCGGCTCAGGCTGCGCTCCGAGGCCTCGGCCCGGTTCGAGAAGGGCACCGATCCCGAGATCATCGACCTCGCCCACCGGCGCTTCGCCGAGCTGGTCGCGGGCTCGGGCGCCCGGCTTGAGGAGGGCATCGTCGACGTGCGGGGCGAGCTGCCCGACCGGCGCCCCGTCACGGTGCGGACGGCCCGGCTCAACCGCATCCTCGGCACCGACCTGACCGCGGCCGAGGTGAAGTCGCTGCTGGACCCGATCGGGTTCGCGGCCACGCCGGCGGGCGACGACCTGGCGGTGACCGTCCCGTCGTGGCGCTACGACTCGGCGGTCGAGATCGACGTGATCGAGGAGGCGGCCCGCCACCACGGCTACGCCCGCATCGGCAAGACCCTGCCGCCCTCGGCCCACGCCGGCCGGCTCACCGAGCGCCAGCTGGAGCGGCGCCGGCTGCGCCGCCTGCTCGTCGGCCGGGGCCTGGCCGAGGCCCTGCCGCTGCCGTTCCTCGCCCCCGGCGACCTGGCCCGCAGCGGCCTGCCCGACGACGGCATCGAGATCACCAACCCGCTGGTGGCCGAGGAGTCGGTGCTGCGCACCTCGCTGCTGCCCGGCCTGGTGAAGGCGCTGGCCACCAACGCGGCCCGGCGCAACACCGGGGTGCGGCTGTGGGAGATCGGCCACGTGTTCCGCCGCCCGGCCGACCCGGGCGCCGAGCTCCCCGACGAGCGCGAGGTGCTCGGCATCGCCCTGGGAGGCCGGGACGCGGCCGCCGCCGTCCACGAGTGGCGGGCGGTGGCCGAGCTGCTGGGGGTGACCGGCGTGACGCTGCGCAACGAGCCGGTCCCCGGCCTGCACCCCACCCGCTCGGGCCGGCTGATCGGCCCCGGCGGCGAGGCCGTGGGCGCGGTGGGGGAGATCGACCCCGAGGTGCTGGCCAACCACAACGTGGGCGAGCAGGCCGGCTGGCTGGAGGTCGACCTCGACACCGTGGCCGGCCTGCCGCACGACCCGCACACCTACCGCCAGGTGAGCGTCTACCCCTCCAGCGACATCGACCTGGCCTTCGAGGTGGACGACGCCGTCCCCGCGGGCGACGTCGAGGCCACGCTGCGGGCGGCGGCGGGGGAGCGGCTCGCCTCGCTGGCCCTGTTCGACGTCTACCGGGGTGCGGGGATCGCCAAGGGCCGGCGCAGCCTGGCCTACACGCTGCGCCTCGACGCGCCGGACCATACGCTGACCGACGACGAGGTGGCAGAGGTGCGGCAGCGCTGCATCGGGGCAGTCGAGTCCGCCCACGAGGCGGCGCTGCGCGGCTGAAGGGGGATCACTGTGGGCGAAGTCGGAGACGCGTACACCGGGTGCCACGAGCGGATCACCGCGCTGACCCGGGGGCTCGACGCCCGGGCCGAGGCGGCACCGTGCCCGACGTGCCCGGCCTGGAGCGTGCACGACGTGGTGGCCCATGTGGCCGGCGTGGTGGACGACGCGCTCGCGGGGCGGCTCGAGGGGGTGGCGACCGATCCGTGGACCGCCGCCCAGGTCGACGCCCGGCGGGGACGGCCGGTCGACGAGATCCTGGACGAGTGGGCGGCCAGCGCGCCGGCGTTCGCCTCGGTGCTGGACGGCATCGGCGAGTCCGGCCGCCAGGCGGTCCTGGACGTCACGACCCACGAGCACGACATCCGCACGGCGCTCGCCCAGCCCGGGGCCCGGGACTCGCAGGGCGTGGAGATCGGGCTCGGCTGGCTGGTGCCCCGGTTCGTCGACGCCGCGGCCGAGCACGGGATCGCCGTGCGGGTCGCCGTCGACGGTGGGCCGTCCTGGGGTGACGACAGCGCCGGGGTGACGCTGCGCGGCGAGCAGTTCGAGCTGATGCGGGCCATGACCGGCCGGCGCAGCCTCGACCAGCTGCGGGAGCTGCGGTGGGAGGGCGATGGCGAGGCCGTCCTGCCCGTCTTCACCTACGGACCGTTCCACCCCGCCGAGCGGCCGATCTCGGAGTAGCGCAACCGTCTTTGCATGACTATGCAGTGACACGTATGCTCGACCGATGACCTCGGTCGGGATCATCGGTGCCTCCGGCTTCATCGGCGCCGAGCTGCTACGGCTCGCTGCCACCCATCCCCAGCTCGACGTGGGCTACGCCACCGGCGACAGCCAGGCGGGCACCCGCGCCGCCGACGTCTATCCGGCCCTGGCCGCGGCCTACCCGTCACTCGCGTTCGAGAAGTACGACCCGGAGGCCTGCGCCGGCCTCGACCTGGTGTTCCTGGCCCTGCCCCACGGCGCCTCGCAGGCGATCGTCCCCGAGCTCGACGGCCGGGTGGGAGCGGTCATCGACCTCGCCGCCGACTTCCGCCTGCAGGACCCGGCCCTCTACCCGCAGTGGTACGGCGAGGAGCACTCCCACCCCGAGCTGCTCTCCGGGTTCGCCTACGGCCTGCCCGAGCTGTTCCGGGACGACCTCCGGGGCGCCACCCGCGTCGCCGCCCCCGGTTGCTACGTGACCGCCGCGGTCGTCGCGCTGGCGCCGCTGCTGCGGTCCGCCGTGGTGGAGCCGCACGGCATCGTCGTCGACGCGGCCAGCGGCGTCTCGGGCGCCGGACGGGGCCTCAAGCCGAGCACCGCCTTCTGCACGGTGGACGAGAACATGGTGGCCTACGGGCT
>DATBGF010000082.1:0-12684 GCA_036558145.1 Acidimicrobiales bacterium | reverse complement strand
GGCGCCCGACAGGTGCCGCGGCGGGACCGTGGCCTCGCACTAGCCCCGGAGGCCCTGGGAGCCCCAGCACGTGTTGCGCCGCAGGTGCCGGCTCAGGGGGCCGGGTCGTTGGGTGGGGCGGTCAGTGCCCGAAGGCCCCGGCGCCGCGCGGGGAGATCCGCGGCGCCGGGGGTTCGGTCCCGCCCGTCAGGTTCGCCCGCCGAACATCGTCCGTCGTGGGGTCAGCAGGCGTCGCTGCCGCCGCCGCTGCCGTCTCTCTGCCTGGTCTCGCCGTTGACGAAGGCTGTGATGCGCTCGGTCGAGTGGGCGACCAGGTCGTCGATCACCGCTGCGGGGTCGACGCCGTTGGAGGTGGCCACGTCCGCGATCGACTGGCCCTGGGCCATCGCGGCGCGCAGCTCGGTGGTGGGGACGCCGATGGTGTGGGCGGCACGGGCCATCGCGGCGCTTCTGGCGAGCTGGTCGCGGGCCTGCGTCGGGTCGACCGGGTTGTTCACGTAGTCCGAGGCTCGCTCGGGTAGCCGGTACTTTCGCAGGGCCGCTTGGCCCTCGTTGATCTCGCCCCGGGCCAGCTGGAGGTCGATCTGGGCGGTGCCCGCCTGGACGATCGCGTCGATGACGACCTGCGGGTCCACCCCGTTGGCCTGGGCCAGCTGGGCGAGCGTCTGGCCGCTGGCCTGCGCCGCCCGCAGGTCGGCGGCGGGGATCCCGATCGCCTGCACGACAGCGGTGAGCACCGGGCCGCAGCGTCCCGGGCTCGCCGCCGTCGTCGTCGATGAGACCACCACGGCCGGCGCGCCGGAGTCGGCTCCCGCCGTGCCGAGCAGCAGCGCGCCGGCCGTGGCGCCTCCAAGGGTGGCCACGAGAAGTGCGGTGCCCGCCACAGGCCTGCCGTACTTCATCTGGTGGTCCTCCCCCGGCGACGTTCTGTAACGATCATCACTCTGATCGCGCTATCTCGACGTGGCATCACGGGGACCTGGGAGAAACCTGGGAATCCTCGCGGACCCGCTCCCGCTCTCTCCCCCGCTCGCGCGGCAGGCAGATGGTCACGCACATGCCCCGCCCGGGCGAGGTCTCCAGGTCGATCGTGCCGCCGTGGGCGAGGACCAGGTCGGCCACGATGGCCAGCCCCAGGCCCGTGCCCCGGCGCGGGTGGGCGTCGGTGGCCGGCGCCTGCCAGAAGCGGTCGAAGGCGTGGGCCGCGTCGTCCTCCAGCATGCCGGGGCCGTCGTCCCGCACGACCAGCATCACCCCCTCGTTGCGTCCCACCACCGTGATGGCGACCCGGGTGTAGGTGGGCGTGTGCTCCCGCACGTTGGCCAGCAGGTTGTCGACCACCTGGCGGAGCCGGGCCCGGTCCCCGAACACCGTGGTGCCCACGACCGGGGCGATGATCTCGAAGTGGCGCTCGGGCTCCAGCGTGCGGGCGTCGGCGACCGCGTCCAGCACCACCTGGGACAGCTCCAGAGGATCGTTGGCCAGGGGCCGGCCCTGGTCCAGGCGGGCCAGCAGCACCAGGTCGTCGACCAGCGCGGCCATGCGCACCGCGGCCTGCTCGACCCGGGCCATGGCCGCCTCCCGCTCGTCGGGATCGGCCGAGTGGGTCGACAGCTCCGCGTAGCCCCGGATGGCGGTCAGCGGGGTGCGCAGCTCGTGGGAGGCGTCGGCCACGAACCGGCGCATCCGCTGCTCGGACGCGGTGCGGGCGTCGAAGGCGTCGCTGACCCGGTCGAGCATGCGGTTGAGCGCGGTGCCGAGCTGGCCCACCTCGCTGTCGGGTGAGCGCACCGGGACCCGCTCGGTGATGTGGCCGTCCGCGATCCGCTGGGCCGTGAGCACCATGCGGTCCACGGGCAGCAAGCCGAGCCGGATCAGGACCCAGCTGCCCATGGCCACCGCCGCCATGGCCAGCAGGCCGGCGCCCAGCATGACCTGGCGGGCGTCGGACACGGCCCCGTCCACGTCCTCCAGGGAGATGGCCGTCACGAGCATGCCCCCGCTGGCAATGGTCGACGCCTTGGCCCGGTAGCGCAGGCTCCCGCCGTCGACCGAGTCGATCGTCATCGGTCCGCTGGGCGCGGTCACTCCAGCGATCTCGGGCAAGGGGTCCGGGTCCTCGGCCGGGCCCGAACGCAGGGAGACGATGACCGAGCCCTGTGGCCCGGTCCGGATCACCGCCACCCGGCGGTCCTCGGTGTCGGCCGGCCCCAGCTGGCGCCGCACGCTGTCCGCCGACTCGTTGTCGATCTGGTCCGGCACCACCTCCAGCTCCTGGTCGATCTCGGCCAGCAGGCGGGCTTCCAGCGTGCGCACGATCGCGAGCGCCGCGACGATGCCGACCACCGCCACCAGCAGCACGATCATGGCCGCCAGGCGACGGCGGATCACCGGCGGCTCACGGGTCCCGCCGGAGCACGTAGCCGAAGCCACGCACCGTGTGGATCAACGCCGGGTCCTCGCTGTCGACCTTCTTGCGCAGGTAGGAGATGTAGTTCTCGACCACGCCGGACTTGCCGGCGAAGTCGTAGTCCCACACGTGGTCCAGGATCTGGCCCTTGGACACCACCCGCTCGCGGTTGAGCATGAGGTAGCGCAGCACCTTGAACTCGGTCGGCGAGAGCTGGATCGGCCGGCCGGCGCGGGCGACGCGCATCGTGTCCTCGTCCAGCTCCAGGTCGGCGTAGCGCAGGCTGCCGGCACTGGGGGCGACGCCCTCGGGGGCGACCACGCCGGCCTGGGTGCGGCGCAGCACGGCCCGCACGCGCGCCACGAGCTCCTCCAGGCTGAACGGCTTGGTGACGTAGTCGTCGCCGCCCCGCATGAAGCCGCTGACGCGGTCCTCGGCCGCGTCCCGGGCCGTCAGGAAGATCACCGGAGTCGGGTCGCCCACGTGGCGCAGCCGCCGGCACACCTCGAAGCCGTCGATCCCCGGCAGGCCCACGTCCAGCACGATGAGGTCGGGCCGGTCGCGCTCGACCAGGCCGAGTGCTTCCATGCCCCCCGACGCCGTCGCGGTGGCGAACCCTGCGATGCGGAGCGCGCTCGACACCAGGTCGCGTATGAACTCGTCGTCGTCGACGACGAGCACGGCATTACCTCCCATACCGTGAGTAGAGTCGCTCAACCTGGGAGGATGCTCACAATTGCGCGTGAGCGTCGAGCACGTGTGCGACCGCGGCAGTCACCTTGCGTGCGGTCGGCAGGTGGAGGAACTCGTTGGGGCCGTGCGCATTGGAGCCGGGCCCCAGCAATCCGGTCACCAGGAACTGGGCGGACGGGAAGCGGGCGCCCAGCATCCCCATGAACGGGATCGTGCCGCCCTCGCCCAGGGCCCGCGCCGGCTGGCCGAAGGCCGCCACCGACGCCCGCTCGACCGCCCGGGCCAGCCACGGGGCGTCGTGGGGCGCGTGCCAGCCCGGCTCCGCCGAGCCCCGCCGCACCGTGACCTTGGCGCCGTAGGGCGGGTCCGCGGTCAGCCGGCGCTCGACCGCATCGGCCGCGGCGGCGGCGTCGGCCGTGGGCGGCACCCGGATCGACAGCTTCACCGCGGTGCGGGGCCGCAGCACGTTGCCCGCCTCCTCCGGCAGGGGCGCCCCGCTCATCCCCACCACCTCGAGCGACGGCTCCCAGGTCCGGGCGATGAGCAGCTGGTCGGTGGTGGGCCGCACCGGGTGGGTGTCGCCGGCGAACGGGAACCGGTCGGCGAAGTCGCCGAGCTCGTTGGCGGTGGCCGCGATCTGGCGGATCCGCTCGTCGGGGATGTCGACGTGCAGCTCACGGGGGATGAGGTGGCCCGTGTGCTCGTCCTCGATCCGGCCGATCAGCTGGCGCAGGATGCGGAAGCTCGACGGCACGACCCCGCCCGCCGACCCCGAGTGCACCCCCTCGGTCAGCACCTCGACCTCCAGCACCATGTCGAGCAGGCCACGCAGGGACGTGGTGGTCCACAGCCGGTCCCAGTCGCCGCACCACGAGTCCAGGCAGATGACCAATGACGGCGAGCCGAGGCGGTCCCCGAGGGCTTCGAGGTGGGCGGGCAGGTCGGGGCTGCCGGACTCCTCGCTGGCCTCGATGAGCACGATGGCCCGGCTGTGGGACCCGCCCGCGGCCCGCACGGCCTCCAGGGCGGTCAGCGCCGAGAACGTCGAGTAGCCGTCGTCGGCCCCGCCCCGGCCGTACAGCAGGTCGCCCTCGATCACCGGCTCCCAGGGCCCGAGGCCCTCGCGCCAGCCGGTGAACGGCGGCTGCTTGTCGAGGTGGCCGTAGAGCAGGACCGTGTCGCCAGGCCGGCCGCTCCCGGCGGGCGGCACGTCGATGATCAGCAGGGGAGTGCGGCCCGGCAGCTCCTGCACCTCGACCTTGGCGCCGGCCAGCCCCGCGCCGGCGCGGGCTTCGCACCACTGGCGCAGCAGCTCGGTGGCGCGGGCCATGTGGCCGGCCTCGGCCCACGCCGCGTCGTAGGCCACCGACACGTTGGGGATGCGGATGTAGTCCTGGAGCACCGGGACGATGTCGTCGTCCCAGGTCCGGTCGACGTGGGCGGTGGTGGCCTGCGGGTCGAGCGTCACGGGGACGATTCAAGCACTCCGCTGCGTGGCCGCTCGGCGAAGGCGACCGCCAGCACCACGGCGGCCAGGATCGCGGCCGACGCCACCGCGTCGATCTCCTTGCCGACCGGGATCATCGCCAGCGCCACCACCAGGGCCGCGAGGCACGCAGCTCCTGGTCGCGACCCCCGTCGGAGCCGGATGGCGGCCAGGCCCCCGAGGTAGAGCGCCACCCCGCCGGCGAAGGCGGCCGCGAACACGGGATCGAGCGGCTCGCCCCGGTTGAGGAGGGCTTCGTGGATCCCGACCGCCGCGAACACCACCCCGAGCACCAAGGGGACGTGCAGGTAGCTGTAGACGTCCCGGGCCATGCGGGCCTGGTCCACCCCCGCGGCCGCGGTCAGCGCGGCCTCGTCCTCCTCGGCCTCGTGGTCGAAGTAGGTCCACCACAGCCCGATCAGCAGGCCCATGATCAGCAGGGCGGTGCCGGCCAGGCCCCAGTCCACCGCGATGTCGCCTCCGGAGCCGATGGCGACGACCGACTCGCCCAGGGCGATGATCACGATGAGGCCGTGGCGCTCGGCCAGGTGCGCCGGGTGCACGCCGAACCCGGCCACCCCGGTCAGGTAGGGCCCCGCGTAGGTGATCACGACCGCCGCCACCCACAGGACCGGCCGGGCGGTCCCGTCGACCGCCCCCGCCACGACCAGCACCAGCGCCGCGCCCACGTTGGTGGGCGCCAGGCGCATGATCGCACCGCGTGTGGTCTCGGGGTTCTCGCCCGCCACCGCGAACAGCACCGCGTGCAGCACGATCACCACCAGGAAGCCGAGCGCGAAGGCGACGCCCCCGTCCTCCCACGCGGTGGGCACGGCCAGGGCGGTGACCAGCATGGCGGCCGCGGCGGTCATCACGACCACGCGGGGCAGCTTCTCGTCCACGGACACCGCGTTGGTCAGCCAGGCATAAGCGCCCCAGGCCCACCACAGCACGAGGAAGATCAGCAGGCCCCGGCCGAGGTTGGCGGCCGTGGGCCCCGCGGTGATGGTCCCGGTGATCTGGGTGAAACCGAAGACGAAGACCAGGTCGAAGAACAGCTCCAGGGCCGAGACCCGGGGCTCGGGGGGTGCGTCGATGGCCTCCATGGCGGCACAGTGTGCCGCGGGCCGGGCTAGTCCCCGACGCGCCTGGCGGGAGTGAAGACGACCGGCATGGACTCGTAGCCGGAGACGAAGTTCGCGGGCCGCGGCTTGAGGTCGGCCTCGGCCGAGACGGTGTCGGCCAGCGCCAGGTCCGGGAGCCGCTCGGCCAGCCGGTCGACCATGGTGGTCAGCTCCAGCCGGGCCAGGCTGTTGCCCAGGCAGAAGTGGGGCCCGAAGCCGAACGCGACGTGCTCGTTGGGCTGGCGCCGCATGTCGAAGCGGAACGGCTCGGCGAACACGTCCTCGTCCCGGTTGGCCGACGGGTACAGCAGCAGCAGCTTGTCGCCCTCGGCCAGCGTCTGGCCGCCGACCTCGACGTCCCGGGTGACCGTGCGGGCCATGTTCTTGATGGGGCTGACCCAGCGCAGCATCTCTTCGACCGCGGCCGGGATCAGCGAGCGGTCGGCCCGCAGGTCGGCCCACTGGTCGGGGTGGACGATCAGCTGGTACATCCCGCCCGAGATGACGTGGCGGGTGGTCTCGTCGCCGCCGATGAGGATGAGCAGCGACTCGTGCACGAGGCTGTCCTCGTCCAGCCGATCGCCGTCCACCTCGGCGTGGACCAGCACGCTCATGAGGTCGTCGCGGGGCTCGGTCCGGCGCTCGGCGATCACCCGCTGCGCATACGCCTTGTAGCCCTCGAAGGCGCCGGCCGCCGCCAGCATGGCCTCGGTGTCCTCGATGCCGACCAGGGCCCGCATCATGTCGTCGGACCAGCGCATCAGGTCGTCACGGTCCTCGGGCGCCACGCCCAGGGCGTCGCCGATCATGATGAGCGGGAGCGGGGCGGCGATGTCCCACACCAGGTCGCACGTGCCCTGCTCGCACACCGCGTCGATGAGCGCGTCGCACACCTGGCGGACCTTGGCCGCCTGGTCCCGCACCTGGCGGGGCGTGAACCCGCGGTTCACCAGCTTGCGGCGGCCCCAGTGCTCGGGGTCGTCCATGTCGATCATCATCGGCAGGGCGGGCACCGCGGGCCGGATGCCGCCGGCGCTGGAGAACACGTCGGTGGTGCGGGAGATGTGGCGCAGGTCGTGGTAGCGGGCGATGCCCCAGACCTGGCCGCGCTCGTCCCAGTAGACCGGCGCGTTCTCGCGCATCCAGGTGAGGGCGGGATGGGGGTCGGCCCAGAACGTCCCCGCCACCAGGTCGACGGCCTCGCTGGTCGGATGGTCGGCGATCCTTCCCATGCCGCCGGAGTCTGACACAGCCGTCAGCGAACGGGCCGTGCTTCCGGGAGTCCTCGCTGTCGAGCTGGTGGTCGCCTGCCAAATCGCCGACTCTTGGGCTGTGGCGAGCGCCCTGCCCGCTCGGCCCTAGGGTCGGCGGGGTGACCGATCCCGCCTGGGCTGCGCACCTCCTCCCGGGGACCGACGCTGCGGGCCTCGACCTGCTGGCGGCCGGGACCCTGCCCGCGGCCTGGTCCGCCCACTGGCGCGCCCACCCGGACCGGCCGGTCGTCCGGGACCCGTCCGGCACGTGGGCGACCGGGGCCGACCTGCTGGCCCGGACCGAGCGGGTCGCGGGGCGGCTGGCCGCCGCCGGGGTCCGGCCCGGGGACCGGGTGCTGCTGTCCGGGGTCGCGTCGGTCGACCTGGTCGTCGCCCACTGCGCCGCCCTGCGGGCCGGGTACGTGGTGGTCCCGGTCAACGCGGCCTACACCCCCCGGGAGCTGGGGGTCATCGCCACCGACGCCGAGCCCCGGGCCGCGATCCTGGGTGACGAGGCCCTGCGGGCCGCGGCGGCGGCGCTCGATCCGTCCCTCGTGGTCACGGGCACCGGCGTGGACCTGCCCGACGGCCCCGCTCCGCCGCTCGACGCGCTCGGCCCCGACGATCCGGCGCTGCTGCCGTACACGTCGGGGACGACCGGCACGCCGAAGGGCGCGCTGCTCTCCCACGGCAACCTGCTGGCCAGCGCCGAGGGCCTACGGCTGGCGTGGCGCTGGACGGAGCGGGACTGCCTGATCCTGTGCCTGCCGCTGTTCCACATGCACGGGCTGGGCGTCGGCGTGCACGGCACGCTGCTGGCCGGCGCCCGGATGGTCCTCCAGACCCGCTTCGACCTCGGGGTCGTGCTGGCCGCGGCGGGCGACCCGGAGCTGGGGGCGACGCTGTTCTTCGGCGTGCCCACGATGTACGCCCGGCTGGCCGAGGCGCCCGACCTGGCGGCGCTGCGGGGGCTGCGGCTGTGCGTGTCCGGCTCCGCGGCGCTGGCCGCCGACCTCCACGCCCGCCTGGTGGCGCGCTGCGGCCAGGCCGTGCTCGAGCGCTACGGCATGACCGAGACCGTGATGCTGGTCTCCAACCCGGCGGACGGCGAGCGGCGGCCGGGCACCGTGGGCCTGCCGCTGCCGGGCGTCGAGGTGCGCCTCGCCCCGGACACCGCGGAGATCCTCGTGCGGGGGCCGAACGTGTTCGCCGGCTACTGGCACCGGGCGGAGGCGACGGCCGAGGCGTTCACGCCCGACGGCTGGTTCCGCACCGGCGACGTGGGCGCCTGGGACGAGGCCGGCTACCTCGCCATCGTCGGTCGGGCCAAGGAGCTGATCATCACGGGCGGCTACAACGTCTACCCCCGCGAGATCGAGGACGTGCTGCGGGCGCACCCGGGTGTCGTGGACGTGGCCGTGGTGGGCACGCCGTCGGCGGAGTGGGGCGAGGTGGTGACGGCCTACGTCGAGCCGGGGCCGGGGTTCGACGCCGCCGCCCTGGGGGAGTGGGCCGCCGAGCGGCTGGCCCCCTACAAGCGGCCGCGCCTGGTCCACGAGGTAGCCTCCCTGCCGCGCAACGCCATGGGCAAGGTCGTGCGCGACCGTCTGGCCCCGCCCGAGGTGGGGAATGACTGAGCCATGTACGCCGAGAGTGACCGACCGCCGCCGGTGCTCGTCGAGGTGGTCGAGCGACTGGAGGAGGCGGACGGCCTCGACCGCCCGGCCTCGCTGGTGGCCCGGGCGGCCCGCCGGGTCGTGCGGCCCGGTCCCGTGGAGGACGCGCTCACCGGTCGCTGGCTGGGCCACGCCGTCCATCCGCTGCTGACCGACATCCCGATCGGGTTCTGGACCAGCGCGTCGTTCCTCGACCTGGTGGGAGGGCGAGAGGCGCGGCCGGCGGCCACCGCCCTGCTGGCGGCCGGCAACCTGGCGGCCCTGCCCACCGCGGCGACCGGCCTGGCCGAGTGGCTGGAGACCGATCCCGAGGTGCGGCGGGTGGGTGTCGTCCACGCGGCGGCCAACGCGGCCGGCCTGGCCCTCTACACCGCGTCGCTGGTGGCGCGGCTGCGGGGCCGGCCGGGGTGGGGGACCGCCCTGGCGCTCGGCGGCATGGGCGTGGCCACCGTGGGCGGCTACCTCGGCGGGCACCTCGCCATCGCCCGCAAGGTGGGCACACGTCACCCCCAACTCGACCCGCCCGGGTTGATAACGGCAGTTAACACGGCATGATGCCTTGATGACGCGCGCGGATACGGCCGCAGGCGGCCAGGCGGCCGCCGGTTCTGTGGCGGCCGGCCCGCGCCCCCATGTGGTCGACCTGGCCGACGCCGTCGCGACCGATCCGTCCCTGACCGGCGGCAAGGCCGCGGCGCTGTCCCGGGCGCAGGCCGCCGGGCTGCGCACGCTCGACGGCGTCGTCCTCACCACCGCGTTCTGCGACGAGATCGACGGCGGCGTGCCGGTCGCCGGGCACCCCGCGGTCCGGGAGGCGTTCACGGCCGCTGGTGGCGACGAGCACGACCTGGTGGCCCGCAGCTCGTCGGTGGTCGAGGACACCGCCGAGTCCTCGATGGCGGGCCAGTTCGCGTCCGTCATCGGCATCCACGGCTTCGACGCCTTCGCCACCGCGGTCGAGGTGGTGCTCGAGTCGCGCCAGCAGGCCGGAGCGGCGGACTCGCCGATCGCCGTGCTGGTCCAGCCGCTGCTCGATCCGGACGTGGGCGGCGTGATGTTCGGTGTGGACCCGGTGTCGGGCCGCTCGGATCGCCGGGTGGTCACCGCGGTGCGGGGCGGGCCGGAGCCGCTGGTGTCCGGGGAGGTCGACGGCTCCCGCTACGTGCTCGACCCCGACGGTGCGGCCCTGTCCTTCACCGCCGACGACGGCCCGCGCCTGTCCCGGTCCCGGCTGCGGGCGCTGGCCCGGCTGGCGGCCGCCGTGGCCGCGACGTTCGGCGGTCCCCAGGACGTCGAGTGGGCCATCGGGCGGGACGAGACGCTGTGGCTGCTCCAGTCGCGGCCGGTGACGACCGAGGTGCGGGGCGTGCCCCGGGGCCCGATCTACGGGCCGGGCCCGGTGGCCGAGACGTTCCCCGAGCCGCTGACCGAGCTGGAGCGCGACCTGTGGGTGCCGCCGCTCCGGGAGGCGGTGCGGGAAGCGGTGCTGCTGGCGGGGACGGCGTCCCGGCGGGAGGCCGCCGCCAGCGAGGTGGTGGTGTCCATCGACGGGCACGTGGCCATCGACCTGCGCCTGGCCGGCGAGATCCGCCCGCCCCACCGTGTCCGCCAGAAGCTCAACCCGATACCGGCGCTGGCCCGGCTGCGGAGCGCCTGGCGGGTCGGCCGGCTGCGGGCTGCGCTGCCCCGGCTGTCGGAGCATCTGCTCGACCGGGTCGACGCCGACCTGGAGGCGGTGCCCGCGCTGACGCAGCTGACGTCGCGCCAGCTGATCGCCCTGCTGCACCGCAGCAAGACGATCCTGCGGGCGCTGCACGCCCACGAGATCCTCATGGGGATGCTGACCGACACGGGCGGCAACCGGATGACCGGCGCGTCGGTGGCGCTGCGGGTGCTGGTGGAGGCCCGGGAGGACGGGCTGTCCGACGAGGAGATCCTCAACCGCAGCCCGATCGTGCTGGCACTGGTCGCTCCCCGGGTGGCGGCCGCCCCCGAGCTGCCGGCGGAGGCGACCGCCATCAACCTGGGGCCCGACGGCGACAGCGGCAACGACAACGGCATCCTGCGGGAGGCGCTGCGGCTGCGGGTGCGGTGGATGCACGAGCTGTCGGGCCGGTCGGCGTGGACGCTGGGGGAGCGGCTGGCGGCCAGCGGCGACCTGACCGAGCCCGGGCTGATCCGCCACATGAACCTGGAGCACGTCGAGGCGGTCGCCACCAACCGGGCCGTGGTGGTGCCGGCGCTGGTGGCGTCCCACGAGCACGACTTCGGCGCCCCGCTGCCGGCCTGGTTCCAGGTGTCGGACCTCGGCCGGCCCATCCGGGCCCAGTGCGCGTCGGAGGTCGGCGGCGGCACCGGCGCCGGCGGCGGCGTGGCGTCCGGGCCGGTCACCTACGACACCTCCGACCCGCCCGCGGGGTCGGTCCTGGTGACCACCACCCTGACCCCGGGGCTGGGCCCGCTGCTGTCGCGCCTGAACGGGATCGTGGCCGAGACCGGCTCGGTCCTGTCCCACCTGGCCATCCTGGCCCGGGAGAGCCACGTGGCCACGGTGGTCGGCTACGCCCGCGCCACCGAGGACCTGCCCGAGGGCGCGGTCGTGGAGGTCGACGGCGACAGCGGCCGCGTGACGATCCAGTCCGCTGCGGAGGAGGCGTCGAGATGAAGACCATCGCCTGGCTGGCGGGCATCGGCACCCTCGTGGCCGCGGGCGCCTACATGCTCGTGTCGCTCAACCGCTGGGAGTGGAACCGCGCCCTGTTCTTCGGCCTGATCGTCCTGATCGCCGAGGTCGGCCTGGCCACGGGCCTGATCCTGCGCCGCCTGGCCCGCCTGGAGCACGCCCAGCACGCGGTCATCGACCCGGCGGTCACCGAGATCCTGCGCGCCACACGGCCGCCGCACCCGGACCGCTTCGCCTGGCTCAAGGAGTCGACCTCGGGCACCACCACGAACGTGTTCATCACGTTCCTGGTCGGCGGCGGCATCATCCTGTCGGGCGTCGCCTGGGTCGTCGACCGTGTCGCGTCCACGACATCGACGCCGGTCGGCGAGGAGCGCCTGGCCCGCGAGCTGGGCAACATCTCCTACCCCCGCGGCGGCCTGCTGGTGGACGACGTGACGGTCCTGGCCCAGGACGTCCCGGGCGCCGACGACGCCCAGATCCGCAAGCTGCTCCGCCGCGCCGGCCACGGCTGATGCGGTTCCCCCGTCCCCTGGCGATCCTGGCCGGCGTGGTCGGCCTGACGCTCGGCATGCTGGCGGTCCTGTCCCTCCGCGAGGCCACACTGTCGACCCACCACCCGGTCCCGAAGGACTCCCGGACCGAGCTGATCGTCTCCGCCCGCGCCCGCGGCGCCGAGCCGGGCCAGGACCTCCAGGAGATCGTCGAAGCCCAGGTCCAGGCGTGCCGCCTGGAAGTGACGTCCGACGTCGTGGGCGAAGTCTCCGCCGTCGGCGACGGCCACTACCGGGCGATCCTGCGCCCCTCCATGGACGAGACCAACCGCCGCCAGTTCCGCGGCTGCCTGGAAGACTGGCTCATCGACCACGTCCGCCTCGACGTGGTCACCCTCCAAGACCTCCCGTAGGGTTGGCTCCCACCACCACGCCCACGCCCTCGTAGCTCAGGTGGATAGAGCGACCGCCTCCTAAGCGGTAGGCCGCAGGTTCGAGTCCTGCCGGGGGCACGCTGCTACGGGCGCGGGGCCAGGCCTTCGCGGACGGCCCATGTTGCCGCCTGGGTGCGGGCGCTCACGCCCAGCTTGGCCAGGATGTTGCTCACGTGGGTCTTGGCCGTCTTCTCGCTGACCCGGAGGCGCAGGGCGATCTGCTTGTTCGCCAGGCCGTCGGCGACCAGGCGCAGCACCTCGACCTCACGGGGGGTCAACGCGGCGGGGATCGGGGCGCGGGCGGCGGCGGCGGGGCCGGAGCGGGCGGCGATCGGGGGCAGGGGCGATCTTGTGGCCTCGTCGCCCGCCAGGTTGAGCAGCTCGGCGGCGCGGGCTTCGTCGCCGGGGCGGTTCCGGGCGGCCAGGGTGCG
>DATBGF010000081.1:0-9158 GCA_036558145.1 Acidimicrobiales bacterium | reverse complement strand
AGTACCTGGTGACGACCACGCTGCTGGCCGGGGCGGACGAGGCGATCGCCGCCGCCCTCGAGGCGCTCGGCCCCGAGCGGCTGACCGCGGTGCTGCCGTACCTCCAGCCGCCCGCGCTGACCGGGCCGCAGCGCGACGGCATCGAGGACGCGGGCATCGACCTCGACGACCTGCGCGCCCGGGCGGCGGCCCGGGCCGGGACCGAGGCACCCGAGCTGGAGCAGCTCCGCCGCATCACCTTCGCCTCGGTGTCCCAGATCGCGCTCCCGCTGCTGGCGGCGTTCGCGCTGTTCACCATCGCCACCGGCATCGACTTCGAGCAGCTGGTCGACACGGTGAAGGACGCGCGCTGGTGGTTCATCGCCATCGGCCTGGTGGTGGCCCAGCTCCCCCGCCTGTCCCAGGCCGTGTCGACGATGGGCGCCGCCCCCGTCGACCTGCCGCTCGGGCCGGTCTACGCCCTCCAGCTCGCGGTCTCCTACATCGCGATCGCCATCCCCTCCGCCGCGGCCCGCATCGCCATCAACGTCCGCTTCTTCCAGCGCCACGGCATCTCGCCGACCGCGGCGATCACCGTGGGGGCCATCGACGGGGTCGGCGGCTTCGTCACCCAGGCGTTCCTGCTCGGCTCGCTCCTGCTGCTGACGTCCGCCTCGCTCGACCTCGATCTCGAACGGGCCCCCGACAGCGCGTTCGGGCTGCTCGCGGTGGTCGTCATCCTGGCCGTGGCGGCGATCGCCGTCGTCGCCGCGGTGCGGCCGTGGCGCCAGGCGGTCCTGGGCCTGACCGCCCGCCTGGCCCGGGAGGCGGCTGCGGCGGTGAGGAGCCTGCGGTCGAGCCGGAAGCTGGCCATGCTCTTCGGCGGGAACCTGGCCAGCGAGGTGCTCTTCGCCTTCGCCCTCGGTGCCTTCGCCCGGGCCATGGGGACCCCGGTCGGGCTGGGCGAGCTGCTGGTGATCAACATCAGCGTCGGCCTGCTGGCGGGGATCATCCCCATCCCGGGCGGGGTCGGCGTGGTGGAGGGCGGCCTCGCCTTCGGGCTGGTCAACGCGGGCATGACCGAGGAGGCGGCCCTGGCCGCGGTCCTGCTCTACCGGATCTCGGTCTTCTACCTGCCCCCGGTCTGGGGCTACCCCGCGTTCCGCTGGCTCCAGAACAACGGCCACCTGTAGTTACGATCCCCGGGTGGATCTGAGGGAGCAGGGCGACACCGGTCGCCGCCATCCGTGGGAGACGGCGCGCGCCCGGTTCTTCCGGTCGCTGATCGCCCGCCACACCCCGGCCGGCGGCCCCCGCCGGGTGCTCGACGTCGGCGCCGGCGACGGCTGGTTCGCCGGCGAGCTGGGCCGCGAGGCGGCGGACGCTGCCATCGTCTGCTGGGACGTCAACTACCGCAGCGCCGACCTGGCCGCCGACCTACCCGCGGGCGTGGTGCGGACCGCGGCCGAGCCCGACGGCCTGTTCGACCTGGTCCTGCTGCTGGACGTGGTCGAGCACGTGGAGGACGACGCCGGCTTCCTCGACGGCTCGATCCTCCCCCGGGTGGACCCGGACGGCGTGGTGATCGTCAGCGTCCCCGCCTACCAGGCGCTGTTCTCGGCCCACGACACCGCCCTCGTCCACCACCGGCGCTACTCCCCGGGGCGGCTGCGGGCGCTGCTCGCCCCCCGCTTCGAGATCGTGGCCCGGGGCGGCCTGTTCGCCTCGCTGCTCCCGGCCCGGGCCGCGGGCGTCGCCCGCGAGCGGCTGGCCGGGCCCCGGGCGCCGCAGGACCACGGCGTCGGGCACTGGGACGGCGGGCCCGGACTGACCCGGGCGCTGGAGGCCGCGCTCGGCGCCGACGCCGGCGCCGGGCTGTGGCTCGCCGAGCACGGCGTGCCGACCCCGGGCCTGTCGACCTGGGCGGTGTGCCGGCCCCGGCGGCCGGGCCCATGAGCGCCGGCCCCGACTGCACCGTGGTGGTCCCGTGCTTCAACGAGGCCGCCCGCCTCGACCCCGAGCCGTTCGCCGAGCTGATCGCCAAGGCCGACGTCCGCGTCCTGGCGGTGGACGACGGCTCCACCGACGGCACGGCCGCGGCCCTGGCCGCCCTGGCCGCGGCCCACCCCGACCGGGTGGCCGTGCTCCCGCTCGGGCACAACCGGGGCAAGGGCGAGGCCGTGCGCCAGGGGCTGCGGGAGGCCGTGGCGGGCGGCGCCGAGCTGGTCGCCTACTGCGACGCCGACTTCGCCGCGCCCCCGGCCGAGGTCGCCCGGCTGATCGACACGCTGCGCTCGGACGTGGGGCTGGACGCGGTCATCGCCAGCCGGGTCGCCATGCTGGGGACCGACATCCGGCGCTCGCCGCTGCGCCACTACAGCGGGCGCCTGTTCGCCACGCTGAGCAGCCTGGCGCTCGGCGTCGCGGTCTACGACACGCAGTGCGGCGCCAAGGCGTTCCGGGCCGGGCCCCGGCTGGAGGCGGCGCTGGACCGCCCGTTCGCCAGCGAGTGGGCCTTCGACGTCGAGCTGCTGGGCCGGCTGCTGCCGGGCCGCTGCGTCGAGATGCCGCTGCACAGCTGGCACGACGCGGCCGGGAGCCACATGACGGCCCGCTCGGCCCTCCGGGCGACCGCCGCCCTGTGGCGGATCCGGCGGGACCTGCGCCGCCGGGCCGCGTCCGCCTAGTTCCGGCCCGGGATCGGGGCGAGGAACAAGGCGATCGCGCCCGCCTTGGCCTTCTGGTCCAGGGCGGCGGCCCGGGTGTCGTCCCCCGGCTCGGGCTGTCCCGCCTGGCCCCGGGCCTCGATGGCGCGCAGCTCGGCCCGCTCGGCCGCGCTGAGCCCGTCGACGAACGCCACCCGCTCCTCGCCCTCGGGAACGTCGACGGCCGCCGGCCCCTCGACCTCGTGCAGGCTGTAGCGGGCCTCGCCCCGGTCGCGCCGACCCTCGCCGAGCTGGCGGACCAGCACCTCGTCCTCCACCACCATCGGGACGCCGAGGTCCTGGAGCTGGGCCATGACCAGCCCGCTGAACGGCTCGGCGTAGCGCAGGCCGGTCGGATCGAACAGGATCGGCCCCCGGCCGTGCAGCGTGTCGAGCTGGTTGACCAGCTCCTGGGCCTGGCGCAGCCGGCCGGCGTCCTGGACGGGCCCGGGCGCCGTGCTGCGGAACGTGGGCAGGTTGATGACCGCCACGCCCACGACGGCCGCGGTGGCGACCGCCAGGGCCGGCCGGGCCAGGGCCCGCTGCGTGTCCAGCGCGACCAGCAGGGCGGCCACGAGGGCGGCGGCCACGAGCGCGGCGACCGGCCACAGCCAGCGCATCTGGTGGGCGGCGACGCCGAGGATGCTCACCGGCGAGGTCGCGAGCGCGGCCGTCACCGCCGCCAGGGTGCCGGCCGCCAGCGCCAGCATCGTCGCCAGCCGCGGCCGCCCGGTCCGCCAGGCGAGGATCGCCAGGCCCACGAGCGCCCCGAGCAGCACGACGAGGGTCGCGGTGGCGAGGGCGGCCGACGGCAGGCCGCTGAGGTCGTCGCCCGCCACCGTGGACGGGATGCCGTGCTCGTAGGTCGACCGGGAGAACCACGGGCCGGTGACCACCTCGGCGACCAGGCGGTTGGCCAGCCGCCCGCCGTACACCGAGGCGTCGCCGGAGCGCGCGGCCCGGGCGATGCGGTACATGTTCCCGGTGCCGGACCCGGTGAGCTGCTCGACCAGGGGCTGGATCCAGGCCAGAACCAGGACCACCCCGCTCCAGAGCGCGGGGCGCCGCCAGGCGGGCCACTCGCCGCGACGGCGCAGGTTGAGCGCGGCCAGCACCGCGGCCCCGAGGGTCACGGCCGCCACGATCACGGCGTGGCTCATGTGGGTCTGCACCAGCAGGCTGCCGATCCCGACCAGCCACGGCGCCATCATCAGGTCGCCGGTCGCCAGCACCGTCGCCACGACCAGGAAGGCGAAGAACGGCAGCACCAGGGCGTTGGGCTGCCACACGTCGAAGAGCAGCTCGCTGCCCAGCGCGAACTGGAGCCCGACCACGGCCAGTGCCACGCCCAGCATGGTCTGGGTGCCCGACTCGGCGCCGCCGATCCGCCGGCCGGCCACGACCGCCAGCGACGACGCCGCCATGTTGACCAGCATCACGCCGACCGCGAGCCCGACCCACGGGCCCAGCAGGCGCACCGCGGGGGCGATGGCGTCGTAGTACAGCGGGCCCGGGTTGTTGATCTGGTCTCCCACCACGACCGACGCGGATGTCCAGGTGCCGAGCAGGGGGTTGTGGTGGGTCCCGACGTCGCGGGCCCGGACCAGCAGGATCCCGTCGTCACCCAGCGGCTGCCAGCCCCGGGCCAGCGCCCGGGTCGTGGCCACCAGGATCGGCAGGTTGACGGCGAGGAGCACCGCGGCCAGCAGGCCGCGCCCGCCCGGCGGCCGTGAGGGCTCCGGCGCCGGGCCCGGCTCCGAGGGGTCGCCGAGGCGATCGAGCCTTGCGTCCTCCTCTCCCGCGGTCCTCAGCCCACCAGCGCGCATCGGGCGAGTCTGGCACGCCGGCCCCCGCTGACCAGCAGCGATGGATGTTTGCCTCCGCCCCGGAGGGGAACGGACAGGGCATGACAGACACGATCCGAGAGCTCATGACCCGTGATCCGACGTGCGTCGACGAGTCCGCCCCGCTCAGGGAGGTCGCCACCCTGATGCGCGACCGCGACCTGGGCGACGTGCTCGTCCAGCACGACGGCAGGGTCGACGGCATCGTCACCGACCGCGACATCGTCCTGCGGGCGGTGGCCGGCGGCGGCGACATGAACGCGCTGCACGCGGGGGACATCTGCTCCCACGACCTGGTGACGCTCCAGCCGGACGACACGCTCGAGGCCGCGGCCCAGATCATGGTGGACGCCGCCGTGCGCCGGGTCCCGGTGATGGACGGCGACCAGGCGGTCGGCATCGTCGCGCTCGCCGACCTGGCCCGCTACGCCGACTCCGAGTCCGTGCTCGGCGAGATCGCGTCCCAGCCCCCCAAGAACTGACGGCCGGGCCCGGCCCGGTCAGCCCGGGGAGACCGGCAGCAGCTGGTCGACCAGCTTCGTGGCGATCCCGGGCTCGATCGGCTCGTCCAGCATGAGCCGGCGCAGGATGATCGGGCCCACGAGAGCGTCGGCCAGCAGCCCGGGATCGGTGGACGCCGGCAGCTCCCCGGCCTCGACGCCGTCCCGGAGCATGCCGACGAGGACGGCGCGGCGCTCGCCGCTGAAGGCCCGATGGAACGCGCGCATCCGCGGATCCCGCTCCGAGGCGTCGATCAGCGCCGGGATGCACGCCGAGTAGGTCGACTCCTGGACCAGGCACGCGATCTGGTCCACGACCGAGACGAGCCGCTCCCGGAGGGTCCCGGTCTCCGGGGGGACGATGGGCGCCTTGAGGGTGTTGAAGGCGTCCTCGACCAGCTCTGCCTTGCCCTGCCAGTGGCGGTAGATCGTGCTCTTGCCCACCCCGGCCCGGGCCGCCACGGCCTCGATGGACAGGGCGCCGTAGCCCACCCGGCCCAGCTCGTCGAGGACGGCCTGGAGGATGACCCGGCGCGAGCGCTCGACGCGGGGATCAGTCTCCGCGCCGAGCGTCGCATCCATCTCGACCATGGGCAGAGTCTCCCACGGTTGTGACATCGGTCGCCTACCTCGACTCCGCCGGCAGGAGGCCCAGCTCGTCGACGTCGCGCAGGTCGATGGTGTCGTCGACGGCGTCGTCGGTCTCGCCGGCCTGCCCGCGCCCCGGTGAGAACACCAGGACCGCCGCCGCCGCAGCCAGTGCGATGCCGACCGCCACCGTGTTGGTCAGGGTGAAGGCGTCGGTGAAGGCCGTCGCCGCCCGGGCCACGACCGCCCCGCCGCCGGGCACCCGCTCGGCGATGGCGCTGGCCGCACCGATGGACTCGCCGGCCGCGCTCCGGGCGCCCGCCGGGAGCCCGAGCCCGCCCAGCTCGACGCTGGACCGGTAGGCGCTGTTGGCGATGCTGCCCAGCAGGGCGATGCCGAGGGCGCCGCCCAGCTCACGGGTGGTGTCGTTGAGGGCGGAGCCGACACCGGCCTTGGACAGCGGGATCGAGCTCATGATCTCGCTCGTGGCCGGGGCCGCCGTGATGCTCATGCCCGCGCCCAGCAGGGCGAAGGCGGCGGCGATCACGACGTAGGGCGTGCCGCTGCTGAGCGTGGTGAGCACGCCGAAGCCCAGCGCCACCACCGCCAGCCCGGAAGCCATGACCCGGGCCGCCCCGTACCGCTCGACCAGGCCCGCGCTGCGGGGCGAGACGACCAGGAAGGTCAGCGCCAGCGGCAGGCTGGCCAGGCCGGCGGACAGCGGCGAGTAGCCGCGGCCGAACTGCAGGTACTGCGTCATCAGGAAGAAGAAGCCGAACATCACGAAGAACGCCACCGTGATGACGCCGCTGCCGACGCTCAGGCGCCGGTCCCGGAACAGGGTCAGCGGCAGCATCGGATGGTCCGAGCGGCGCTCCCACAGCACGAACGCCGACAGCGCGGCGGCCGAGGTGACGAAGGCGGCGACGACGATGCCGCTGGTCCAGCCGTCCTCGGGGCCCTCGATGATGGCGAAGATCAGCGAGCCCAGCCCGACGAGCGACAGCAGCGCGCCGACCGGATCGAGCGGGGTGCCCGACTCGTCCCGCGAGTCCGGGGCGAAGGCCCGCACGGCCACGATGATGGCCACGACCACCGGCACGTTGACCAGCAGCGTCGAGCCCCACCAGTAGCCCTCCAGCAGGCCGCCGCTCAGGATCGGGCCGATGGAGGCACCGGCCCCGGCGAAGCCGGCCCACACCGCGATGGCCCGGGGCCGCTCTTCGGGCGGGAAGATCGACGTGATCAGCGACAGCGTGGCGGGCATGACGAAGGCGGCGCCGATGCCCATGACGGCCCGGCTGGCGATCACCTGCGTGGCGTCGCTCGCCAGCCCGCCCAGCGCGGCACCGATCCCGAACACGACCAGCCCGCCCAGCAGGGCCCGGCGGCGGCCGAAGCGGTCACCGACGGCCCCGGCGCTGAGCAGCAGGCCGGCGAAGACCACGGCGTAGGCGTCGACGATCCACTGCAGCTCCGAGGCGGTGGCCCCGAGGTCGCGCTGGATGCTGGGCAGCGCGGTGTTGAGCCCGGACACGGACATCACGACGAGGACGAGCGACAGGCACATGATCCCGAGCAGGAACCAGCGCTTGGCGTGGATCTCGGGTTGCTCGTGCAGGGGGATCGCCGGCGTGGCGACTGCGGGCGGAGAAGGCATCGTGACTCCTCGGGAGCTGGAGGCGGACGCTTGCTACGAGACGCTGGCGTCCCTCTGTGAGACGCTTGCGTTCTACAGAGACGTTAGTGTTTCGTAGCGATACGTCAACGTTTCATTTTGTGCCCTTCGTCACGCCGCCGCCCGAGGTGGTGGACTGGGCCGATGGACGTCTTCGAGGCCATTGCCACCACCCGGGCCATGCGGCGGCTCGACCCCGACCGCGAGGTGAGCGACGCCGACGTGCTCAAGGTCGTCGAGGCGGCGACGAAGGCCCCGACCGGCGGCAACAGCCAGCCCGTGCGGTGGATGATCGTGCGCGACCCGGACAAGCGGCGGCGCCTGGGCGAGATCTACAACGCCTGCTGGACCCCCGTGCGCCAGATCTACGCGGCCCAGGCCGCGGAGTCGCCCGTGGTCGCCAGGATGCTGGCCTCGGCCGACCACCTCGGCGACCACATGGGCGAAGCGCCGGTCATCGTGCTCCCGTGCTCGCGCGGGCAGGTCGGCCAGGCCGAGTCGTCGGTCTTCCCGGCCGTGCAGAACCTGTTCCTCGCGGCCCGCGCCCTCGGGCTCGGCACGACGCTCACCACCGTGCACCGCCTCCAGGAGCCCCAGGTCCGCGAGGTGCTCGGCATCCCCGAGGACGTGGTCACCTGGGCGATGATCCCGATGGGCTACCCCACCGGCCGCTGGGCGGAGGCCAAGCGCCGCCCGGTGGCCGAGGTGGCCTACTGGGACACCTGGAAGGAGCCGCCCCCGGCGGGCTGACCGCCGGGCGCGTCAGACGGCGGTGACCGACCCGACGCCGGTGGTGTGCGTCGTCACCGCCGGCGACCCCGTGTAGAGGATCGACCCGGTCCCGCTCAGCGTGGCGTCGAGCGTCGAGGTCGCCTGGACCTTGACGTCGCCGGTGCCCTCCAGGCGGACCGTGGCGTCCCGGGCGGCCAGGGCGGCCAGGTCGAGCGTCCCGAGCCCGGACTGGGTGGCCGTGAGGCGCCCGACGCTGCCGGACACCTCCAGCGTCCCGGTGCCCGAGAGCTCCGCGGTGAGCTCCTCGCCGCTCACGCCGGCGACGGTCACGGTGCCCATCCCGCTCAGGCTCAGCCGGTCGAGCGAGGGCACCACGACGGTCACGCTCATGGGCGCCTCGGTGTCGAGCGTGCCGCGGTCGTCGATGACGAGCAGGTCGTCGCGCACGGTCGTGGTGACCTTGCCCACCAGGTTGTCGTCCCCGGTCACCGCGACCGACTGCGCCTCGCCGACCCGCACGGTCACGGTGTTGGCCCCGGCCAGCTCGACCGCGGCGAACGGCGCCACCTGGCGACGGTCGGTCACCTCGACGCCCGAGCCGTGGACCGTGCCGCCGTCACCGTCGCCCGCCACGGCCACGAGCGCCGCCAGCGCGGCGATCCCCACCACCGCCGCGACCACCCCGAGGAGGAAGCCCCGCCAGAGCGTCCGCCTGTCGTGTAGGGGTCCCGTGACGACTGCCATGATCCGACCTCCCGCGCCCGGGTACACGCCCATCGTCCGGCCGGCCCGCCCGCGGGACCAGGGCCGAACGACCCCGCGTCCGGCGGGTCGTCGGGGCGATGTCCGCAGGGCGCGCGTGGTCGGTAGGGTCCGGCCCCGATGGGGGATCCTCCGCTGATCGTCGCCATCGTGCCGGCCAAGGACGGGGCCGACTCCGTCGGCGCCACGGTCGGCGCGCTGCGGGCACTCGACGGACTGGACCGGGTCCTGGTCGTCGACGACGGGTCGGTCGACGCCACCGCCGGCGCCGCGCGCGCCGCCGGGGCGGACGTGCTGCGCCTGCCGGTCAACCAGGGCAAGAGCGCGGCGGTGGCGGCCGGGGTCGCAGCGTGCCCCGATGCCGACATCT
>DATBGF010000080.1:0-4546 GCA_036558145.1 Acidimicrobiales bacterium | reverse complement strand
TCTGGCCGGAGTCCTCGACCGGGGCCGGCCCGGTGGGGGCCTCCGCGACCTCGACGTCGCTCTCCTTCACCGCGGAGGCGCCGCCGGTCGCCGTCTTGAGGTCCTCGATGCTCATCGAGCCGGTCGGACCCTCCGGCTCGGTGGCGGCCGGGGCCGTGGACGAGGTGGTCGTCCGGTCCGCGGAGGCGCCGCCGGACCCGCCGTCGTCATCCGAGCAGGCCGCGGCCGCCACGAGCAGCAGCATCGCCACCAGAGCCGTGGCGGCGCGGGCGCGACGGCGTGTGGCCCCAAGCGACGAGATCATCGCCGCATCCTGCCACCACCGGGCGGCACCGCGCCGCTCCGGCGCGTGCTACGAGGGCTGCGGCGGGCTCTGGTACAGGCTCAGCGCCTCGGCCACCTCCGCCGACAGGTGGTAGCTCTCGCTGTCGTCGGGGAAGCGGCCGGCGCGCACGTCGTCGGCGTAGGCGGCGAGGGCCTCGACCGAGGCCGAGCCCAGCTCGGCGTAGCGGCGCACGAACTTGGGGACGAGGCGCTCCTCCAGGCCGAGCAGGTCGTGGTACACGAGCACCTGGCCGTCGACGTCGCTCCCGGCGCCGATGCCGATGGTGGGCACGTCCACCGCCTCGGTGACCAACCGGGCCACGTCGTCGGGCACGGCCTCGAGCACGATGGCGAAGCAGCCGGCCGAGGCCAGCGCCTTCGCGTCGTCCCGCAGGGCCAGCGCGGCGTCGTGCTGGCGGCCCTGGACCTTGAACCCGCCCAGGGCGTGCACCGACTGGGGCGTGAGCCCCAGGTGCCCCATCACCGGGATCTCGGCGTCCACGATGGCCTCGATCACGCCGAGCCGCTTGCGCCCGCCCTCGAGCTTGACGGCCTGGGCTCCGGCCCGGACGAGGGTGGCCGCGTTGTGCACGGCGTCGTGGCGGGACGTGTGGTAGCTCATCCACGGCAGGTCGCCGATGACGAGCGGGCGCGGCCCCTCGGCGGTCGAGGCCGCCAGGCCCCGGCGCACCGCCGCGGTGTGGTGGGCGATGTCGTCGATGGTGACACCCAGGGTGTCCTCGTAGCCGAGGACGACCATGGCCAGGGTGTCGCCCACGAGGATCAGGTCGACGCCCGCGGCGTGCGCCTGGCGGGCACCCGGCGCGTCGTAGGCGGTGACCATGACCAACGGATCGGAACCGGCTCGTACCTTGGACGAGCGGATCGCGGGAACGGTCAGAGTGCGCATCGGCACGTGAGCCTCCTTGTCCGTCCAGCGCCTGGATGGCTGCCGGCGGTAGGGCCGAAGGTAGCGGGATCGCTAGCGTCAACGCCATGCCGGCGTCCCCACATTCCCCCGATTCCGGTCCGTGCGACTCGTGCGGCGCCGACGCCGACGATCTGGCGGCGGTCCACCGCGTCTACGTGACCCCCGAGGCGTGGGACACCGAGGAGCGCGTGGAGGTGCTCGACGACGTCGAGCGCTGGTGCTTCCCCTGCCGCAGCCAGTACCCGCACCAGCCCGTGGCGGGCTGAGCGGGGCACGGGCGCGCGCCCCTACCCGTTCGGTCGGGGCTGGGTGTTGGGGGTCGTGACCGGGCCCCCGGTGACGGGTGGCTCGGTGGTCGATGGCAACGTCGGCAACGTGAACGTCGGGCGGGTGCTGTCCGGCCCACCGCCGCCACCGCCACCACCACCGTTGCCGTTGCCGTCGGTGTTGGGCGGCCCGCCCGGTCCCGGATCCGGCGGCACCGTGGTCTCGTCCGTGGTGAACAGCTCGTTCTTGTTGATGATCGTGCCGAGGTTGATCTGCTGGTCCGTGGGCACGACGAAGCTGTCGTCCATCCCCTCGGTGGCGAAGTCCATGTACTTCTTCCAGATGGTGGCCGGGAACGAGCCACCCGTGGCCACCTTGCCCTGCACCAGCCGGCCCTTGCGGTTCATCGGCCACAACAGGCCGTCGAAGTCCGGGGTGTCGGGATCGTCCCAGCCCGTCTCACCCGCGTCCGGATAGCCCATCCAGACCACGGTGGTGAGCTTGGGCACGAAGCCGGCGAACCAGGCGTTGCGGTTCTCCTGTGAGGTTCCCGTCTTGCCCGCGGTGTCCTTGCCCAGGTTGGCGCCGGGCGCCGTGCCCCCCTGGCTGACCGGGAACGTCAGGGCGTGGGTCACCAGGTCGGACTCGGTCTCGCTCAGGATCTGGGTGGGCTGGGGCTGGTAGGCCCACAGCAGCGTGCTGTTGCCTTCCTGGTCGACCTGCTCGACGCGGGTGATGATCGACGGCCGCTTGTACCAGCCGCGGTTGGCGAACGTGGAGTACACGCCGGCCATCTGCACCGGCGTGGCGTTGACCGTGCCGAGCACCATCGAGGGGACCCGCTGCTTCTCGGGGATGCCGTCGTCCCCGCCGACACCCATGCGCATGGCCAGCTCGGCCACGTTGTTGGGGCCCTCCGCCGCCTCGGCGACGCCGTCGCCGTTCGGGTCGACCGGATCGGTCCCCAGCGACAGCATGAGCTGGGCGTAGGCGGTGTTGGACGACTGGCCGGTCGCCTGCATCAGGTTGATGACGCCCAGGCTGTGGGTCTCGTCGTAGTTGCCGACCTCCCAGTTGGTGCCGTCGCCGTTCTTCCACTGGGGGAACGTCATGAGGCCCTGGGCGTCGAAGCGGGACTTGAGCGAGATCTGCTCCCGCATCGCCTCGGCCAGCACCAGCGGCTTGAAGGTCGAGCCGGGCTCGCGGCCGAGGAGGGCGTAGTTGTTCTCGTACGCCGGAAGCCCGTCTTGCTGCGAGAGCGCGAGGGCGTGGAACTGGTGGCGGGAACCGACCATGGCCCGGATCAGCCCCTGGTCATCGACCGAGACCAGCGCAGCCTCGGGGTCACCCTCGTAGGCGGGCGTGTTGGGATCGTCGTCACGGTTGAGCGTCGAGGTGACCGCCTGCCAGGCGGCGCGCTGCTTGTCGTAGTTGATCGACGTGTAGATGCGCAGGCCACCGTGGTCGAGCTTGTCGTCGGTGAACAGCACCGGGTCGATGCGCTTGACCTCCTCCCGGATGTACTCCGACAGGTAGTCGGTGCCCATGTAGTTGGCGGGGTCCGGGTCGCCGACGCCGCCTCGCCGGACGTCGACCTCCTTGACCGACGAGTACGGCTTGATCCACGGCTCGGCCACCGGGATGGCGTCGAGGGTCGTGAACTGGTCGGGCGTGATGTAGCCCTCTTCCTTCATGGCCACCAGCGCGGTGTGGCGCCGGCGGGTCGCCTCCTCCGGGTGCTTGGTCGGCTCGGCCGACGCCGGCGCCCGGATCTCCCCGGCCAGCAGCGCCGCCTCGGACTCGGTCACCTGGCTGAGGTCCATGCCGAAGTAGGCCTGGGCGGCGGCCCTCACGCCGTAGGCGCCCCGGCCGAAGTAGATGGTGTTGAGGTAGCCCTCGAGGATCTCGTCCTTCGACATCTGCTGCTCGAGCTTGATGCTGAGGACGGCTTCCTTGATCTTGCGGCTGAAGGCCCGCTCGGTCGACAGCTTGAAGGCGTTCTTGACGTACTGCTGGGTGATGGTCGAGCCACCCTGGGACACCCCGCCGCCCTTGATGTTCTGGAAGGCGGCGCGGGCGATCCCCACGGGGTTGACACCGTCGTGCTCGTAGAAGTTGCGGTCCTCCATGGCGATGACCGCGTGGATCATCGCCGGCGGGACGTCCGCCAGCTTCACGTTGGTGCGGTTCTCGTCCTTGGTGAGGCGGGCCATCGCCGTCTGGTCGGTGCAGCCCTCGGGCGTCACGTCGTCGGCGCAGACCAGGGACGTCTGGTACAGGTCGTCGATCTGGGGCAGCTCGGTCTGGGCGAAGACCACCGCCACGCCGGTCATGCCGGCCAGCATGGCCAGGGCGATCAGGAAGAGCGGCCGGCGCCAGCGCCAGACGATGCTGCGCTTGCGGGGCTTGCTCGGCGGCCTGCGGCCCGGTCCTCCAGGGCCTCCGGGCCGGCGGGCCGGGGCAGGCGGGACCGCGTAGTCGTCGAAGTCGTCGTACCTGTCGCGGTCGCCGTAGCCGCCCTGGTCGCCGTAGTCGTCGCCCTCGTCGTCCGAGGGACCGAAGAAGTCGTCGTCACCGCCGCCGCCACCACCGCCACGCCCGCCGCCGGGGCCGTGCCCGGGAGGCCGGCGACCGGGACCGCCGGGCAGCGGGGCTCCCCCGCCGCCGAAGCCACCGCCGAGGCCGCCCAGGCCACCGCCTTGACCGCCACCAGCGGGACCTGCGGGCCGGGGTGCGCCGGGACCGTTCGGGCCCGGGAACGGAGGCCGGGAAGACGCTCGGGGACGGGGGCTGCGCGCCGCCCCATCAGTCCGAACGCGCCGATCGAGCCCGTCGCGGGGGCTGCGGGGCCGCGCCGGTCGCACCGGGCGCTCGAGGTCGTCTGTGGCGCCGCGCGGGGTCCCGTCGCCGGGACGGCGTCCGGGTCGGTCGCCATCGGGGCGCGGACGCGGGCGCGCGCCGGGAACTCGGGTCTGTCGGGTAGGCCCAGCCATCTGAGGACTGAAGACTAACGACTTGCGGGCC
>DATBGF010000079.1:0-5317 GCA_036558145.1 Acidimicrobiales bacterium | reverse complement strand
CGCCGGGCACGTACTTGCCGATCTCGCCGGCGAAGTACCAGGCCATCGTGCGGCCCCGTTCGGGCTTGGGGCCGAGCAGCGCCAGCACCCGCTGCCAGCAGGCGGCGATCCAGGCCATGGCCACCACGGCCGCCACGCCGGCGGCGACGAGCCAGCCCACCGAGGCGCCCGCGATCTGGTCCCGGACCTCGGACCACTGCGAGGTCATGCGGGCGACCACGAAGCCGATGCACACCACCGCCACCACGGTGCCGGCCAGGGCGGACAGCGCGACCGTGCGGCGAGGCCGCCGCGTGGGGGTCGGCTCGCCCTCGACGGTGAGGGTGGCGGGTTCGGGAGGCATCGCGGCCCCCATTCTGGCCGACACCCCGGTCGGTTCCCGAACCCCGCAGGCGGGACTTCGGCGAACGGATCGTGGCGTGGGAATGAACTTTCGCGACCCAGCCCCTGCGACCGCTCCCGGGGTGCCGGGGCGGGCCGGGGCCCGTGATAGGCCAGGAGACTGCATGCCCACGGCGACCACGGCTGTTCCGACGGGGAACACCTACGACAAGTACGCGTCCTCGAACCCGGTGGAGCGGCGCCTGATGGCCGGCTTCTTCACCGCGCTCGACGCCTGCCTGCCCGTCCGGGCGCCGGCCTCGGTGCTCGAGGTGGGGGTGGGCGAGGGCGAGGTGTCGGCCCGGGTGCTCGAGCGCTACCCGGCCGCCGCCGTCACCGGGGTGGACCTGCCCGACGCCGCGCTGGCCGCCGAGTGGCGTGAGCGCGGCGTCGTGGCGCTGTTCGGCGACATCGCCCGGCTGCCGTTCCCGTCCGGCGCCTTCGACCTGGTGCTGGCGATCGAGGTGCTGGAGCACGTCCCGGACCCGGCGGCGGGCCTGGCCGAGCTGGCCCGGGTGAGCCGGCGCGATCTGGTCCTCTCGGTGCCCCAGGAGCCGGTCTGGCGGGTGGCCAACATGGCCCGGGGCAAGTACCTGCGCGCCCTCGGCAACACGCCGGGACACGTGCAGCACTGGTCGCGGCGGGGCTTCTCCCGGTTCGTGGCCTCGCAGCTCGCCGTGGAGACCGTGCGGTCCCCGTTCCCGTGGACCATGGTCGCCGCCCGCGTGCCATGAGCGCGACCGCCACCCTCGCGGCCCCCGCGGCCGACCCGCCCGCGCCGCCCGAGGTGGTGCGGCCGCTCCGCCGGGAGCGCCTCGGCGGCCTCGTGCTGGCGGCGCTGCTCGTGGGCCTGGCCGTCCGCGTGGCCGTCGGCCTCACCGACGACGCCGCCTCGACCGACGAGACCGCCTACCTGCACTCGGGCCTGTCGTTCGTGCACGGCGACGGCTTCGAGCGCTACGGCCAGCCCGAGCTGCACTTCCCGCCGTTCCTGCCCGTGCTGCTGGGCGTGGCGAGCGGGGTCGTGGCCGATCCACACACCGGCACGGTGGCGCTCACCGTGGTGTCGGGCACGCTGCTGATCCTCCCGCTCAGCCTGCTGGGCCGGCGCCTGGCGGGCCCGCCGGGCGGCGTGGTCACGGCGTGGGTCGCGGCGCTGGCGCCGGGTCTGGCGACCATGCCCCAGATCCGGGGGACCGGGTCGGAGGCCGAGTACGCGCTGCTGGTGGTGTCGGCGCTGTGGCTGGTGGTGTCGGCCGCCGACCGCGAGGGCCGGGCGCGGCTGTTGCGCCTGGCGGCCGCGGGCCTGCTGGTCGGGCTCGCCTACCTGACCCGCCCGGAGGGGCTGTTCATGGTGCTCCCGCTGGGCGTCGCCGTGGTGGTGCTGGCCCGCCGGGGCCCGCCGCGGGTCGTCGCCACCGTGGCCGCGTTCGCCGTCCCGGTCCTGCTCTGCGTGGTGCCCTACGCCGCCTACCTGCACGCCAACACCGGGCGCTGGGAGCTGACGGCCAAGACGCAGGACGCATCCATCGAGGCGTGGGCCGCGGTGGCGCGGGGCGACCGGGCCACCCGCAACGGCGACCTTTACGGGCTGGACGGGTCGGGCCTGCGGTTCTCGGCCCGGTACACGCCGCTGACCACGCTCGCCCGCGAGCACCCGGGCGAGTACCGGGGCATCGTGGCCACCAACATCGGCAAGCTGCGCGACGTCGTGAAGATGCCCTCGGTCCTGCCGCTGCCGCTGTGGGCGTTGGCGGCGTTCGGGGCGTGGCGGTTCCGCCGGTCCCGCACCGTGTGGCTGCTGCTGGCGGTGGGGGCGCTGCCGGTCCTGTCGGCCCTGGCCTTCTTCGTCCAGCAGCGCTACCTGGTCGTCACGATCGCACTGGCCACCGTGCTGGTGGGGGCGGCGCTGGGCTCGCTGGGCGGGCGCCTGCGCCACGTGGCGACCGCGGTGACGCTCGGCCTCGCGGTCTTCGCCACCGTGGTGTCGTTCCGGGGCGACGTCGCCGGCTGGTGGCACCCGGTCGAGCAGACCGAGCAGCGGGCGGCCGGCGAGTGGCTGGCGGCCCACAGCGAGCCGGGCGCCCGGGTCATGACCCGCAGCATGATCGTCGAGTTCTACGCGGAGCGCCCCTCGGTGGCGATGCCGGCGGCCGGGCTGGACGAGGTGCTGACCTTCGCCCGCCACTACGGCGTCGACTACCTGGTGGCCGACTGGTACACGGTGGACCGGCTCATGCCGGAGCTGGGCGTGCTCATGGAGGACGGCGACGTGCCCGGGCTGCGCCTGGTGCACGAGGTGCGGGCCGAGGGCCGGGAGGCCCGGATCTTCGCGCTCGACCCCCCGGCGCCGGACTCGTCCGCCCCGCCACCGCCCCTCGGCTTCACCGGCGACGGGGGCTGAGGGTGAGCACCGTCACACCGCGCCGCGTGCCGCCCGCGGTCTGGTTCGCCACCGCGCTGTTCGGGCTGGTCGCCGCGCTGTGGACCGTGGCGGTCCCGCCCATGCGGGCGCCCGACGAGCCCGCCCACGTCGACCTCATCCTCTACCTGGCCGAGGGCCATCCCTACCCGGGCTACGACGAGCGCTACTTCGGCGAGGCCCTGGAGCTCGACACCAAGCGCTACCTCGAGGACTCCCGCTTCCGCTGGCCGACGTTCGACGCCTCCGAGGCCCTGCCCCGCAGCGAGCGCCCCGACGTGGCCGACCTGGGCGGCACCGCCCCGGACGACGAGGCCTACCCGCCCAACATGTCCCGGCCCGACTTCCCCCGCGCCTACAACCAGATGCCCCAGCACCCGCCGCTCTACTACGAGGCGATGGCCGCGCTGCTGCGGGCCGAGCGCTGGCTGCTGCCCGGCCACGGGCTGCCCAGCCTGGACCGGGAGCTGGGCCTGCTGCGCCTGGCCAATGTCCTGCTTGTCCTGCCCCTGCCGCTGCTCGCGTGGGCGGGGGTGAGGCGCATCGGGGGCAGCGACCGGGCGGGCACGGTGGCCGCCCTGCTGCCGTTGGGCCTGCCGCAGCTGCTCCACATCGTGGCCTCGGTGAACAACGACAACCTGCTCATCCCGCTGGGCGGCGTCCTGGCCGTGCTGCTGGCGGGGGTGGCGCGGGGGCTGCGGGCGTGGCGCACCGACCTGGCGGTGGCCGTGGTCCTGGGCCTGGCCCTGCTGACCAAGGCGTTCGCGGTCATGTTCGTCCCCGGCATCGTGGCGGCCTACGCCCTGTGCGCCTGGACCACCGGGCGGCGGCGGGCGGCGGCGATCGGGCTGGTCCGGGTGGGCGCGGTGTCGGCGGTGCTCGGGGGCTGGTGGTGGATCGGCAACCTGATCCGGGAGGGCCAGGTGGCCCCGACCACCGAGACCCTGACCCGGGTGGAGGCCGATCGCCCGCCCGACTTCCACCCCGACATCATCCGCTTCGTCTGGACGTTCTCCGGCCGCATGGTCGCCCGGACGTGGGCGTGGATCGGCTACCGCAACCCCAAGTTCGAGCTGCCGGTACTGGTGGTCGTGGCGGCCCTGGCGGTCGTGGTGGCGGCGTCGGCCGTCGCCGCCCTGCGGGCCCGGCCGGGACGGTCGCCCGCGGGCGGCCCGCGCCGGGCCGACATCGCCTTCGCCTGGCTGGCGGTCGGCCTGCTCCTCACGTTCGTGGCCCGCCGGGCCTGGGGCCTGTACGAGACGACGGGCACCTACGCCTTCATCCAGGGCCGCTACCTGTACTCGGCCCTGGTCGGCCCCATGGCCGTGGTGGCGCTGGGCCTGGTCGCCCTGTTCCGCCGCCGCGCCGTGGCGGTGACCCTCGCCGGCGTGCTCACGCTCCAGGCCTGGGTCGTGGCCGAGGTCGTCACCGGCTCGTGGTCGGGCCCGGGGATGTTCGGCCCGGTCCGGGGCATGCTGGCCTGGAGCCCGTGGCCGCCGACGCTCGTGGTCGCCACCGCGCTGCTGATGGTCGGCGCCGCCGCCGGCACTGTCCACACCAGGGTGCGCACCCCTGCGGCCGTCGCCCCCGCAGCCCCCGCGGTGCCGCGGGACCTGGAGGAGTCGACGGCTGCGGGAGGGTGAAGCTGCGGGTCGGGGACTAGGCCGCCGGGCGGCGGGAGCGGAGCAGGTCGAGGACCCGGCGGGCGGCCGCGGGGATGTTGGTGCCGGGGCCGAAGATGGCGGCGACGCCGGCGCCGGTGAGGGCGTCGTAGTCCTGCGGGGGGATGACCCCGCCGCAGACCACCACCACGTCGCCGGCGCCCAGGGCCTTCAGCTCGTCGATGAGCTGGGGGACCAGCGTGCGGTGGCCCGCGGCCTGGCTGGACACGCCGACCACGTGGACGTCGTTGTCGACCGCGTCGCGGGCAGCCTCGGCCGGGGTCTGGAAGAGGGGGCCGATGTCGACGTCGAAGCCCAGGTCGGCGAAGGCCGTGGCGATGACCTTGGCGCCCCGGTCGTGGCCGTCCTGGCCCATCTTGACCACCAGCAGGCGGGGCCGGCGGCCTTCGGCCTGGGCGAACGCCTCGACCTCGGCCTGGACCGCGCCGAACTCGTCGTCGCCTGCGTAGGCCGAGCCGTAGACGCCCTGGATCGAGCGGATCTCGGCCTTGTGCCGGCCGAACACCTGCTCCAGGGCGTCGCTCATCTCGCCCACCGTGGCGCGGGCCCGGGCGGCCTCGATGCTCAGGGCCAGCAGGTTGCCGTCGCCCGCGGCGCCCTCGCTCAGGCGGCGCAGCGCGTCCTCGCAGGCGGCCGGGTCGCGCTCGGCGCGCACCCGCTCCAGGCGGGCGATCTGCTGGCGGCGCACCTCGGTGTTGTCGATGGACAGCACGTCGACGTGCTCGGGGTTCGGGTGCTGGTACTTGTTGACGCCCACGATGACCTCTTCGCCCCGGTCGACGCAGGCCTGGCGGCGGGCGGCGGACTCCTCGATGCGCAGCTTGGGCATGCC
>DATBGF010000078.1:0-3534 GCA_036558145.1 Acidimicrobiales bacterium | reverse complement strand
GAAGCTGAACGCCTTCTCCCCGCCCACGGTGAAGGGCCGGGACAGGCGGCCCATGGTGTCGCGGCAGTGGGTGGGCTGGCCCCGGTCGCAGGCGGCGCAGCGGCCGCAGTTGCCGAGGGTGGTGAGCACGACGTGGTCGCCCACCTTGACCTTGGTGACCGCAGCGCCGACCTCCTCGACCACGCCCGCGCCCTCGTGGCCGAGGACCACCGGCGGTGGGAACGGGATCGTCCCGTCGATGACGGACACGTCGCTGTGGCACAGCCCGGCGTGGGAGATGCGCACGCGCACCTCGCCCTGCCCGGGGGCGCGCACCTCGACGTCGTCGCGCACCTCCAGCCGGCCGGTCCACACGATGCCCTTCACGCGGTCATCCCCCTCAGCCCGGCCACACGATGGATTGGAGCTCGCTGTACGCGTACAGGGCGAAGCTGCCGCGGTCCCGGCCCACGCCGGACTGCTTGAACCCGCCGAACGCGGCCTCGGGCGCCTGCTGGGCGGTGTTGATGGCCACGCTGCCGGAGCGCAGCTGGCGGGCCACCCGCAGGCCGCGGGCCGTGTCCTTGGTGAACACGTAGTCGTTGAGCCCGAACTCGGTGCCGTTGGCCAGGGCCACGGCCTCGTCCTCGTCGTCGAAGGCCAGGACGACGACGACCGGGCCGAAGATCTCCTCCTGGACCACCCGCATGGTGGGCTTGGCGTCCACCAGGAGCGTCGGCGCCACGTAGTACCCCTGCGAGATGTCGGGCCGGGAGCCGCCGGCCGCCAGGGTCGCCCCCTCGTCCACGCCCGAGCGCACGTAGGCCTCGATGCGGTCGCGCTGCGCCGCGGAGATGACCGGACCGACCACGGTCCTCTCGTCCAGCGGGTCGCCCACCGGGAGCCGGGACGCGGCGGCCTGCAGGCCGGCCACGATCTGGTCGTGGATCCCCCGCTGGGCCAGCACCCGGGTGGGGGCGGTGCAGATCTGGCCGGAGTGGAACGCCCACGTGCTGGTGATGGCGCCGACCGCAGTGGACACGTCGGCGTCGTCGAAGATGACACCGGCGCCCTTCCCGCCCAGCTCGAGGAGCAGGCGCTTCATGTCGCGCCCTGCCACCTCGCCGATCCGGCGGCCGACGGCCGTCGAGCCGGTGAAGCTGGTCATGTCCACGTGCGGCGACGCCACCAGAGCCTCGCCGACCTCCGCCCCGCTGCCGGTGACGATGTTGACGACACCGGGCGGGAACCCCGCCTCGACCACGGCGTCGGCGAAGCGCAGCACGGCCAGGGGATCCTGGGGCGCGGGCTTCACCACCACCGTGTTGCCCATGGCGAGGGCCGGCCCCACCTTCCCCGCCATGTTGACCAGCGGGAAGTTGTAGGGCGTGATGCAGGCCACCACGCCCACCGGGCGGCGCTCCACGACGGCGCCGAGCAGACCGCCGGGCGCCAGGGCCGTGGACGGCATCTCGGTGGGCGTCAGCGGCAGGGCGAGCGACTCGGTGGCGCCACGGGCATAGCGGCGGAACCGGTCGACCGTCTGGGGGACCTGCATCGTGCGGGCGACGCGCTGGGTGGCTCCTGTCTCGGCCTGGACCAGCGGGACGAGCTCGGGGGACTGGGTGGCCAGCAGGTCGGCGAGACGGCCCAGCAGGGCGGCCCGCTCGTCGGGTCGGGTCCGGCTCCACGCCGGGAAGGCCTCGGCCGCAGCGGCGGCGGACGCTGCGACCTGGTCTACCGACGCCTCCGGGGCCTGACCGACCTCCTGCTCCGTGGCAGGGTTGACGACGGCATACGAGCCGAGACCGCCGGCCACCCGGTCGCCCCCCACGAGCATGGTGTACTCATCACCGCGCACGGGACGCAGACTAGAACGTGTTCTAATTTCGGGCAAGCCGGACGCGTTCTCCCTGCTCGCTGGCGGAGACTCTCGGCGTGGACATCATCTGCGTCACACTCGACTGCGCCGACCCCGCCCGGGTGGCCGAGTTCTGGAACGCGGCCCTCGGCTGGGGTGGCGTGGCGGCGGCCCCGGACGGCAGCGGCGCCGTCTGCGGCCCCCCAGGCGGCGGCACCTACCTGGAGTGCATCCGCGTCCCCGAGCCCAAGTCGGTGAAGAACCGGATGCACCTCGGCTGCTCGGCCGGCGATCCCGCCGCCCTCGACACCGAGATCGCCCGTCTGGAGGCCCTCGGGGCCAGCGTGGCCTGGGAGGAGGAGTTCCCGCCCGCGGTCGCGGCCCGCTACCGCAACGTGGTCCTGCGGGACCCGGAGGGCAACGAGTTCTGCCTCAGCGGCGGATCCTGGGACTGAGGCTCAGTCGGCGTGCCTGGCCCGCCGGTGCGCGATCAGGTAGCCGGTCACGACGCCGGCCCCGAAGATCACCGTCAGCCAGACCCAGACCGGCGCCTCGAAGTTGAAGACGAGGAAGCTGAAGTGAGCCGTCCGCGTGTTCTGGAGGATGAACACGAGTGCCGCGACCGCGATCACCGCAGCGATGATCTGCCGCTGGCTCGGCCGCCAACGCTCCTCGGCAGGATGCTCGACCCCGCTGCCCGTCGACATGCCCACGTCCCCCTGGCCACAGGTTTTGGGGTAAAGCGTAGACGCCCGGCGGGGTGGTGGGCGGCCGGGCCGGGCGCCGAACGGATGGTTCCGGCGCCCAGCCCGACTCACGTCGGCTCAGCGGCCTTCGACTCGCTCCCCAGTAGCGGGACTCGGTCCGGCGCAGCGCAGACGATCCTCAAAACCTTGTCACTCACAAGCTCTGTTCCCGGCAGCAACCGATTGTTCCTCGGAACACGATTTGTTACCGCGGGGTACCTGAACGCTAGTCGACCATGAGATGAATGTGACGTCAAGTGCACCCACCGTGTTGGCGGCTAAGACACCTGTTCAGCCGGTGATCTCGCTGATCTGGGTCACCGGGGTGATGGTCGTGTAGTTGGCCACGTCGGCCAGCACCGCCGCCGTGTCGTCCTTGGCCAGGGCGGCCTGCATGGCCTCGGCCGACGGGAAGACGAAGTGCACCGCGGCCACGTACGGGCCGTCGACGCCCCGGTCGATCTCGGCCGAGTCGGGGCTCCAGGTGGACACGCACAGCGGGACGTGGTGGTCCCGGTAGTAGTCGTGGTCGAAGGTGTCGCCTTCGCCGGCTGCGTAGAACACGGAGAAGCGGATCACAGGGTGTCCTCTCGTTGAAGTCGTCGGGATCAGCCGGCGTGGCGCTGGACCAGCTCGACCTGGTAGCCGTCGGGGTCGCCCACGAAGGCGATGGTTACAGGCCAGCGGTCTAGTCGCATCGGGGGCACCAGTGACGGGTGACCCGCGTCGACCGCCCGTTTGTGCAGGCCCTCGCAGTCGTCGGTGTTGACGTAGAGCTTCCACATCGAGCCCATCCGCAGCGGCCCGTCCTGGTCGGCCTGCTGGGCCAGCTGCAGCTTCGACCCCTGGCCCGGCGCCTCCACGATGGCCTCGAGCGCGTGGCCGATGTCCGTGCGGCTGGTGCACGTCAGCCCCAGCAGCTCGTAGAACCCGACCGTCGCGTCGAGG
>DATBGF010000077.1:0-5748 GCA_036558145.1 Acidimicrobiales bacterium | reverse complement strand
GTGCGCCGCACGAGGTGGCCAGGGCCCTTGGGGGCGACCATGGCCACGTCGATGCCGTCGGGCGGGGCGATGCGCCCGAAGCGCACGTTGAACCCGTGGGCGAAGAACACCGCGTCGCCGCCCTTGAGGTGGGGGGCGATGTGCTGGCTGAAGATCGCCTTGTGCTCGGTGTCGGGGCCCAGCAGCATCACCAGGTCGGCCTCAGCGGTGGCGTCGGCCACCGACAGGACCCGCAGCCCGGCGGACTCCGCCTTGGCCACCGAGGACGAGCCCTCGCGCAGGCCGACGCGCACGTCGATGCCCGAGTCCTTGAGGTTGAGGGCGTGGGCGTGGCCCTGCGAGCCGTAGCCGATCACCGCCACCTTGCGGCCCGCGATGAGCGACCGGTCCGCGTCCTTCTCGTAGTACACGTTGGCCATCAGTGGTTCTCTTCCGTGCTGGCCGAGAACCAGAACTCGATCTCGGCGGTGTCTTGGTCGTTGTCGAAGTCGGGTAGCGCCCGGAGGCGCGGCGCCAGGATGCCGGATCGGTCCACGGCGCTACGCCGTCCGGCGCACCGAACGCAGGGGCGGGGCCGTGCGCTCCAGCTTGGGCAGGGCCACCCGGCCGGTGCGCTGGAGCTCGACGATCCCGAACGGGCGGAGCAGGCCCTCCACGTCGTCGAGCCGCTCGGGCTCGCCGTCGAGGCTCACGGTCAGCTCGTCGTGGCCCACGTCGACCACCCGGCCCTCGAACAGGTTGACCAGCTCGATGACCTGGCTACGGGCGGCGATGTCGGCCCGCAGGGTCACCAGCATCAGCTCGCGCTCCACCGAGTCGCGGGGGTCGAGCTCGGAGATCTTCACCACGTTGATCAGCTTGTAGAGCTGCTTGGTGATCTGCTCGAGCGGGGCCGTCTGGACGTCGACGACCACCGTGATGCGGCTGAAGCGCTCGTCCTCGGTGGGCGCCACCGCCAGGGAGAAGATGTTGAAGCCGCGCCGGGCGAACAGGCCCGACACCCGGGCCAGCACCCCCGCCTTGTTCTCCACCAGCACCACGAGCGTGTGGTGCCGGGCGTCGGTACCGGGCAGAGCCATCAGTGGCCTCCCTCGCCTTGGGACGGATCGGTGACGATCTGGTCGTTGGACAGGCCCGCGGGGACCATCGGGTAGACCTTCTCCCGCGAGTCGGTGCGGAAGTCGATGACCACCGGGCGGTCGTCGATCTCGTTGGCCTTCTGGATGGCAGCGTCGACGTCGTCGGGCGACTCCACCCGCATGCCGACGCAGCCCATCGCCTCGGCCCACAGCTTGTAGTCGGGCAGGTCGGGCGACAGGTACACCTCGCTGTAGCGCTCGTCGTAGAACATCTCCTGCCACTGGCGGACCATGCCCAGGTAGGCGTTGTTGAGGATGGCCACCTTGACGGGGATGCGCTCGCTCGCCGCGGTCACCAGCTCCTGGGCGGTCATCTGGAAGCAGCCGTCGCCGTCGACCGCCCACACCATGCGGTCGGGCCGGCCGACCTTGGCCCCGATGGCGGCGGGCACCGAGAAGCCCATGGTGCCGAGCCCGCCCGAGTTGACCCAGGTGTAGGGGTGGTTGAACTTCCAGTACTGCGAGGTCCACATCTGGTGCTGGCCCACGCCGGAGGCGACGATCGTGTCGTCGGGGGTGGCGTCACGCAGCCGCTCCAGCACGAACTGGGGCTTGAGCGCCTCACCCGGCTCCGACTGCTGGTAGGTGAGCGGGTACTTCTCCTGCCAGCCCGAGATCGTCTGCTTCCACGCCGAGCGGTCCGGGAAGGCGGCGCCGCCGCCCAGCAGGTCGCGCACCGCCACGACCAGCTCCTCGATGACCAGCCGGCAGTCGCCCACGATCGGGACGTCGGGCCGGCGCACCTTGCCCAGCTCGGCCGGGTCGACGTCGACGTGGATGATCTTGGCGTCGGGGGCGAAGCCGTCGACCTTGCCCGTGACCCGGTCGTCGAACCGGCTGCCCAGAGCGATGAGCAGGTCGCTCTGCTGCATCGAGGTCACCGCGGTGTAGTTGCCGTGCATGCCCGGCATGCCCAGCGCCAGAGGGTGGTCGTCAGGGAAGGCGCCCCGGGCCATCAGCGTGGTGACGACGTGGATGTCGCACAGCTCGGCCAGCTCGCGCAGCGTCTCGGCCGCCCGGGCCTTGAGGATGCCGCCGCCCGCGTAGATGACGGGCCGGTGGGCGGACAGGATCAGCTCGGCGGCCTGGCGGATCATCTTGGGGTGGCCCTTGGTGGTGGGCCGGTAGCCGGGCAGGCTGGCCGCCACCTCGTCGTCGGAGGGCCAGTACCACTCCATCTGGGACCGGGGGTTGCGGGGGTCGACGATGTCCTTGGGCACGTCGAGCAGCACCGGGCCGGGCCGGCCGGTCGTGGCCAGGTGGAAGGCCTGGCGCACCATGAGCGGGATGTCCTGCGCCTGGGTGATGAGCTCGTTGTGCTTGGTCACCGAGCGGGTGATGCCGACGGTGTCGCACTCCTGGAAGGCGTCGGTCCCGATGGCAGCGAAGGGCACCTGGCCGGTGATGCAGACCATCGGCACCGAGTCCATGTAGGCGTCGCACAGCGGCGTGACCACGTTGGTGGCCGCCGGCCCGGAGGTCACCATGCACACGCCCGGGCGCCCGGTGGCGTGGGCGAAGCCCTCGGCCATGTGCCCGGCGCCCTGCTCGTGGCGCACGAGGATGTGGCGGATCGGGCTGTCGATGATCGGGTCGTACACCGGCAGGATGGCCCCGCCGGGCAGGCCGAACATGACCTCGACGCCCTCCATCTCGAGGGCTTTGATCAAAGCTCTTCCGCCGTCGATGGTCATGGCGGTGTGCTCCTTGGGTGCAGGGGTGAACGAGGGCCGAAAACTGGAACGACCTCCCGGTGGGAGGTCGGAGGGGCGCACGCGGGTGAGGACCGGCGTGCGCTAAGCGAGGAGTACGAGCACGTGGTGGCGCTGCATCGAGCGTTCAGCATCGCGCGATGCCGCGCACGTGGGCAAGGTGGATAGGGCGGCCGGGCTCCGTCACGCGACGACGGCGGCCCGCATCGCGGCGGCCGAGACGCCCCGGGTGGAGCCGATGATGCGGATGGCGGCCCGGGTCAGCGGCTCCAGGGCGGCCCGGTCGATCTTGTCGAGCGTGTCCATGGCATCGAACAGGTAGCAGGGCGCGGTCAGGAAGTTGACGATCGGCACGCCCGCCTGGTGGTAGAAGCCGCCGTCGGTCGGTGGCTGGGGGCCGAGGGCGTCGGGGGCCAGGACCAGCGAGCGGTCCAGGCCCTCGGCCGTGAGGGCCTTCGCCACCGCCGACTCCAACGCAGGGATGCGCGAGGTGAACCACCAGCGGGGCACGGGCCGGTCGGTGGGGCGGCCGCGCTCGTCCACCTCCAGCGCCGCGTGCTCCAGGTGGACCTCCAGCACCACGCGGTCGAGCTCGGCGCGGTGGGTCTCGATGTAGGTGTGCAGCCCGGCTCCGCCGACCATGTGCCCGCCCTGGAGGACGAACCGCAGCCGGTGCGGGCGCCGCTCGGCGGGCAGGGCCGCCCAGTAGGTGGCCTGGGCCAGGACCAGCGCGATGCCGCTGCCGTCCTCCACCGCGGAGGACCAGGGCCCGTCGTGGTGGGAGCCGACCATGACCACGTCGTCGTCCACGCCAGGCAGCTCGCCCACCACGTTGTGTGTCTCGACCGGGCGGCGCTCGGACCGCACGGTCAACCGGACCCGCACGGGCCCGGCCGCCACCGCTTCGGCCAGCCGGGCGCCGTCGCTGCCCGACACCCACACCCCGGGGATGGCGCGGGCCACGCCGTCGTAGGGCACGTAGTAGTCGTGCGAGTCGCCGGGATAGCCGGCCAGCACGCCCACGAAGGCGGCGGCGCCCGCGGCCAGCGACGGCTCCATCACGGCCTGCAGCTCCCGCCCGAACGGCAGGACGTGCTCGGCCCCCAGCGTGTCGTCGGGGTCGACGGCGCGGCCCGCGCCCAGGGCGAAGTCGGCGGGCACCCGCGACAGCGTGACCGGGTAGAGCGAGGCCTTCCCCGCCACGGCCGCCGGATCGGCCGGATCCCAGGCGGCCAGATCCAGCTCCAGCCCGTCGGCCGGGGCCGCGTGCGGGAGCGGGAAGCACTCGAAATGGGTCGTGGTCCCCGCCGCGGTCACGTCCAGCGACCAGTCCAGTGGCTCCCAGCGCTGGATGGGGACCGGCTCCAGCCGCACCCCCTCCAGGCCGATCTCCCGGAACCGCTCGGCGCAGAACTGGGTGGCCCAGTCGTCCGCCGGGTAGCCGGGGCGCCGGATGCCGCGCTCGAACACGCTCTCGATCCAGCCGTAGATGGTCTCCTCGCCGGGCACGCCGTCCATCGCCACCGTCCTAGACTGGCACCCCCGGCGCGTCGCGCCCAGAGCACGCCGCGTGTGATCCGCGTCGGGAGACTGCTCCGAACAGTGGCCCGTGGAGAGGAATTGCCTCATGGAGCAACGGCGGATTCACCAGGGCAAATGGGCCGAGCGGGTATTGGCGGAACGGCTGGCGGACGGGGACCACTCGGCACTCGTCGACCTCTACGACCGCTACTCCGGGTTCGTCTTCGGGTTGGCCCTGCGAACGCTGTCCAACCGGCAGGCGGCCGAGGACGTCACCCAGGACGTCTTCGTGGCGCTGTGGGAGAACCCGGGCCAGTTCGAGCCGGGCCGGGGGACGCTGCGGGGCTTCCTCGGGACCATGACCCACCGCCGCGCCGTCGACCTCATCCGGCGGGAGGAGGCCCGCCGCCGTCGGGAGTCCCGGGCGCCGGCCGACCCGGCCGGACCGGACCTGGCGGAGACGGTGGCCCGCAGCGACGCCACCGGGCGCGTGCGGGACGCGCTCGCCACGCTCCCCGAGGCCCAGCGCCGGGCCCTCGAGCTCGCCTACTTCCACGGACACACCTACAGGCAGGTCGCCGTCGTCCTCCAGATCCCCGAGGGCACGGCCAAATCACGACTACGGCTGGGGCTGCAACGCATCGCGGAGATCCTTCGACCCGAACTGAGCGAGAAATGGGCATGAACGAACCGAACCGGCCGAGGTCGGGGCCGAGCCCGACGCTCGACGACCTGGCGGTCTACGCGCTCGACGCGCACGAGCCCGAGGAGGCACAAGCCATCGCTGCCTACCTGGAGGAAGCCCCCGGCGCCGCCGGCTGGGAGCGCACGCTACGCGAGGCCGCGGGCGAGTACGGCGCCGCGGCCACACCCGAGTCCGATCCGCCCGGCGACCTGCGCGAGCGGGTCCTGGGCGCTGCCGGCGCCGGCCGCGTCCCCTCCCCCGTGGTGGCCGGCGCCTCGCCCATCGACGTGCACCGCACCGAGCTGTCGCGGATGGTGCTGCTGCTGTCCGACCTGACCCCCGACGAGTGGGCCCGGCCGCTGGACCCGCCCGAGTTCGCGGGCTGGACCGTCCACGAGCTGGCCGCCCACATCGCGGCCAACGAGTCGCTGCTGGCCGACCACCTGGGCGTGCCGGTCGAGGGCGTCACCGAGACCGAGCAGGACAACGAGGGCCGCACCGCCGCGGCCCAGGCCCGCCACCGCGACCTCCCGCCCGCCGCCGCGGTGGGCGAGCTGGAGGCGGCGGCCGAAGCGGTCGACACCGAGGTCCAGGCCCGGGGCGAGGCCCGCCTCGACGAGCGGGTCGAGTGGTGGGACGGGCCGACGGCGATCCGCGTCGCCCTGCTGGTCCGGGCGTTCGAGACCTGGAC
>DATBGF010000076.1:0-3857 GCA_036558145.1 Acidimicrobiales bacterium | reverse complement strand
GCCATCGGACGCCGGACCCCGGTCAGGGGATGGCGCCGGCCGCCTTGAGCTCGCCGATCTCGTCCCAGGACAGGCCCAGCTCGGCCAGCACGAGCTCGGTGTGCTCGCCGTGCTCGGGCGCCCGCGTGACCTCGACGGCGTGCTCGTCGAACTGCACCGGGTTGGCCACGAGCTGCACCGTGTCGCCGCTGGCCACCTCCATCGCAGGCAGGTAGCCGTTGGCGACCACCTGCGGATCGTCGTAGAGCTCGTCGAGCGTCTGGAACGGGCTCCACACGCCCTCGAACGTGTCCAGCACCTCGCGCCAGTGGTCGAGCGGGTGGGCCCCGAAGGCCTCGTCCAGCCGGGCCACGCAGTCCGCCGCGTTCTCGGCCCGGGCCGCGGAGTCGGCGAAGCGGGGGTCGGTCGCCATGTCGGGCACGCCGAGGCGCTCCACGAAGTCGACCCAGTGCTTGTCGCTCTGCAGCAGGATCAGGCTGATGAAGCGGTCGTCGGCCGTGCGGTAGGTGCCCACCCCCGGGTTGGCGGACATGGGCCGCCCGCCGCCCCCCGGGAGCCGGCCGAAGCCGAACAGCTTGGCCGCGACGACCAGCGGCGAGATCTGCCACATGGCGGTGGCCAGCAGCGACACGTCGACCACGCTCGGCTCGCCGGTCCGCTCCCGCTGGACCAGCGCGGCGGCGATGGCCCCGGCCGTGGCCAGCCCGCCCATCACGTCGCCGAACGCGGGGGAGGGCTGGCTGGCGGGCCAGCCGCCTTCCCGCTCGGGCATCACCGCTCCCAGGCCGCCCCGGGCCCAGAACGAGGCGCCGTCGTAGCCGCCCTTCTCGGCCTCGGGGCCCTTCGGCCCGGCCCCCGAGCCGCGCGCCACGATGATGTTCGGGTTGCGCTCCCGCAGGTCGTCGGTGTCGATGCGCAGCTTGCGGCGCACCGGCGGCATGAAGTTCGTGAGGAACACGTCGGCCGTCTCCACCAGGCGCAGGAGCGCCTCCCGGCCGTCGGGATGGGACAGGTCGAGGTTGACCGAGCGCTTGCCCCGGTTGGGCTGCTCGATCATGAAGTTCACGCCGCCGGCGCCGAAGGGCACCAGGCCGGACGTGATCAGCCCCCGCTGGGGGTCGCCGGTGAGCGGGTGCTCGACCTTGATGACGTCGGCCCCCCAGTCGACCAGCACCGAGCCCCCGGAGGGGACGAACATCCAGCTGGCGACCTCGATGACGCGGATGCCGTCCAGCGGTCCCGCCACGTGCTGCTCCTTTTCTCAGGCCGGGAAGCCGACCGTCTTGGTCTCGGTGAAGATCTCCAGGCCCTCGATGCCGCACTGGCGGCCGATGCCGGACTGCTTGTAGCCGCCGAACGGTGCGTCGGCGCCGTACCAGACGCCGCCGTTGAGCGCGAGCGTGCCGGTGCGGATGCGGGCGGCCAGGGCCTTCGCCCGATCCAGGTCGCCCGAGGTGATCTGGCCCGACAGCCCGTAGGTGCTGTCGTTGGCGATGCGCACGGCGTCGTCGTCGTCCTCGTAGGGGATCATGACCAGCACCGGGCCGAAGATCTCCTCCTGGGCGATGGTCATGGCGTTGTCGACGTCCACGAACAGCGTGGGCTCGACGAACCAGCCCTTGTCGAGGTGCGCGGGCCGGCCGCCGCCCGCCACCAGGCGGGCTCCCTCGGCTTTGCCCTTGTCGATGTAGCCCAGCACCCGCTCGCGCTGGCGGGCCGAGACGACCGGGCCCATGAGGTTGCCGGGATCGGTCGGGTCGCCGTAGGTCACGCCCGCCATGCCCGCCACCGCCAGGTCCACGGCCTCGTCGTAGCGGGACCGGGGCACGAGCAGCCGGGTGCTCATGGCGCAGCCCTGGCCGGCGTGGAAGCTGATGGAGGCGGCCGAACCGGGGATGGTGGACGCGAGGTCGACGTCGTCGAGCACCAGGTGGACCGACTTGCCGCCGAGCTCCAGGAACACGGGCTTGAGGCTGGCGGACGCCGCCTCCATGATCCGCCGGCCGGTGGCGGTCGAGCCGGTGAACGCCACCATGTCGACCGCAGGCGACGTGCTGAGCACCTCGCCCACCAGGTGGTCGCTGGAGGCCACGACGTTGACCACGCCGGGCGGGATGTCGGTCTGCTCGGCCACCAGCCGGCCGATCCGGGTGGCGTTCCAGGGCGTGTCAGGGGCCGGCTTGAGCACGCACGTGTTGCCCATGGCCAGGATCGGCCCGAGCTTGTTGAGCGTGATCTCGACCGGATAGTTCCACGGCACGATCACGCCGACGACCCCGATGGGCTCCTTCCACACCTCGCGGTGGGCGTCGCCCATGCCGAAGGCGTCCTTGAGGCCGAGGTCGCGCCGCCAGGCGAACTGGTCGATCATGTCGGCCGGCCAGGTCAGCGCCTCGCGCAGCGGGGCGTCGAGCTGGGGCCCGTAGGTCACGAGGACCGGGCAGCCCACCTCGGCCACGAGCTCGGACCGCAGCGCCTCCCGCTCGGCCTCCAGGGCGGCCTGGAGCTGGTGCAGGCAGCGCTGCCGTAAGGCGTGGTCGCGGCTCCAGTCGCTGGTGTCGAAGGCGCGGCGGGCGGCGTCGACCGCGGCCTGCATGTCGGCGGCGGTGCCGTCCGCCACCGGGCCCAGCACCTCCTCCGTAGCGGGGTTCACGTTGTCGAAGGTGGCGCCGCCGCTCGCCTCCACCAGCTTCCCGTCGATCAGGAGGCGTCGCTCTCCAGCAGGGATGCTCACCAGACCAGCTCCAGGTTCTCGATGGCCCGCAGGCCTTGCGAATAGCGCAGCGCGATCCCATCGGCCACCCGGTAGTCGGGGACCGCGGCGTGCCACTCCTCCAGCGCCACCCGCAGCTCCATGCGGGCCAGGTGCGACCCCAGGCAGCGGTGCGCGCCGCCGCCGAAGGCGATGTGGCGGTTGCCCTCGCGGTCGAAGTCGATGCTGTCCGCTTCCGGCCAGGCCCGCTCGTCGGTGTTGGCCGACCCCAGCACGACGCTGACCACCTTGCCCTTGCCGACGGGGCAGCCGCCGATCTCGGTGTCCTCGGTGGCGATGCGGACGACACCCTGCACCGGCGTCTCCCAGCGCAGCATCTCCTCGACGGCGTGGGGGATCAGGCCCGGGTCGTCCACCAGGCGCCGGCGCTGGTCGGGGTGCTGGGCCAGGTAGCTCAGCATGCAGTCGAGCGAGGCGGTCACGGTGTCCAGGCCGGCCAGGAAGAAGAGGTAGCCGATGTCCTGCACGTCCTCGGGCGTGAGGTGGTGGCCGTCGACCTCGGCGTCGAGGAACATCGACAGGAAGTCGTCGGTGCGCTGCTCCAGGCGCAGGTCGATGGCCTCCTGGAGCACGGCGTAGATCTGCTGGCCCACCCGGGCCGTGTACTCGACCCGCTCCTCCATGGTCTTCACGGGCGGGCGGATGATCCCGTCCTTGAGGTCGATGAACTCCCGCGCCCGCTCCACCGGCAGGCCGAGGAGCTGGAGGAACACGGTGGTCGGCAGCGGCTCGGCGATGGCCTGGTGGAAGTTGCAGGTGCCGGCGTCCTTCACCGCCCCCACGAGGTCCTGCACCAGCGCCCGGGTCCGGTCTTCCAGGAGGGCCACCTGGCGGGGGGCGAAGATCGGGTCGAGCAGCTTGCGGTAGTTGCGGTGGTGCGGCGGGTCGATCTGGAGGGGGATGAGCGGTCGGATCTGGCCGATGGCGACCGCGTCGTAGCCGGAGGAGAAGATCTCCGGATGGGTCAGGACATGGCGCACCTCGGCGTCGCCGCCCACGATCACCATGGCGCCCTCGCCCATGTCCACCGCGGGCCCCGCGTCTCTGAGCAGCTTGAACGACGGCTGGGGATGCGCCGTCAGCT
>DATBGF010000075.1:0-2312 GCA_036558145.1 Acidimicrobiales bacterium | reverse complement strand
GATGCCGTCGCCCATGCTGGCGTCGATGACGACGCGGCGGGCCAGGTTGCCGAGCGTCTCGACCTGCTGGGAAGCCAGCCCCACCAGGGTGGTCCACTGCCGCAGCTCGGAGTCGTCGACCGCGAGGGCGACGCGGTTGGTGGCCTCGAAGAACGGCTGGATCAGGTCGGAGTACTGCGTGTAGATGTCGTTGGCGAAGGGGATCTGCGCCAGCCCCCGGGGCGCCGTGTTGCCGTCGATCGAGGCCCGGATGGCGCCCAGGCCGGCCAGGTTGGCGAGCGCGGGCTCGTAGGCGCGCTGCACGCGTGCGTCCTCGTGGGCCAGGGTGTCGCGGAAGGCGGCGATGGCGTCGTCGGTGTCGCCGCGGGCTTGGCCGTAGTCCTCGACCGGCGGGGTGATGAGGGCGGTGGAGCCCGACAGCTCGACCACGGACCAGGTGCGCTCGTCCTGGAGCCGGGCGAGGACGCCGGTCGGCCCGATGGACGCCCGGGCCAGGCCGGTCTGGTTGTGGACGCGCGAGACGTCGCGGGACGTCTCGATCACCTCGAGGGTCGTGAGGATGCAGAGCCCGGCCAGCGGCACGGCGAGAGCCGCGGCGAGCTTGGTCCGGATCGGTACGCGGGTCATGGTGTTCCCCTCGGCCAGCCAGATGCGGGAACAAGTCAGCGTTGACGGCGAGATGCGCGGCTCAGGTCGACTGTGCTCACGGCCTGAGTTACGGGCAACGCGTAGCGTCATTGTGCCAGACCCCTGGCTCGCGTGTCGGCCTCAACACGCTCCGCGTCGAAGCGATCGGCTGGCGCCGAGGCCGCCGGCGCGCCACGCTGCCGGCGTGGGTGGCGAGGAGCAGCACGGCGACGCCGGGGCGGGGGAGGTCCGCACCTGGACGGTGGACGAGGCCAACGCGGCGCTGGAGTGGGTCGCCGAGGTGGTGGCCCGGGCCCAGTCCGCCTGGCAGGACTACCGGGGCCACGCCACCCGGCGGGCCAAGCTCGTGCGCCAGAACGGCCACGGCCTGGTGCCCGCCGACCCCGCGCCGATCCAGTCCTGCATCGACGAGCTGGCGGCCGAGGGCGTCGTCCTGCGGGACATCGCCCGCGGCCTGATCGACTTCCCGGCCCAGGCCCCGAGCGGGCGGATCTACTGGCTGTGCTGGCTGGCGGGCGAGGACGAGGTCACGTGGTGGCACTGGCCGGAGGACGGCTTCGCCGGCCGCACCCCGCTCACAGATCCCCCGGACTAGCGCCCGGGAGGACTACAGGATGCGGCTCTCGTGGCCCTTCCAGTACTCGTCCTTGAGCAGGCGCTTGTAGAGCTTGCCGGTGGGGTGGCGGGGCAGCTCGGGGCGGAAGTCGACCGAGCGGGGGCACTTCACGTCGGCCAGCCGTTCCCGGCAGTAGGCGATCAGCTCCCGCTCCAGGTCGGGCCCGGCGTCGGCCATGTCGATGGGCTCGACCACCGCCTTGACCGCCTCGCCGAACTCGTCGTTCGGCACCCCGAAGACGGCCACGTCCGCCACCTTGGGGTGCATGGCCAGCACGTTCTCGGCCTCCTGGGGGTACACGTTCACCCCGCCGGTGATGATCATGTAGGCCTTGCGGTCGGTGAGGTAGAGGAAGCCCTCCTCGTCGACGTAGCCGACGTCGCCGAGCGTGGACCAACCCCGGCCCCGGGCGTCGTGGGCCGACGCCGTCTTCTCCGGGTCGTTGTGGTAGGCGAACTCGGCGCCCCCGCCGAAGTACACCGTGCCCGTCTCCCCCTGGGCCACCTCGTCGCCCGAGTCGCCCACGATGTGGATCTCGCCCATGATCGACCGGCCGACGGTGCCCGGGTGCGCCAGCCAGGCGGCGCTGTCGCAGTAGACGAAGCCGTTGCCCTCCGTGCCCGCGTAGTACTCGTGGATCACCGGGCCCCACCACTCGATCATCTGCTGCTTCACCGCCACCGGGCACGGTGCCGCCGCGTGGATCGCCACCTTCAACGAGGAGACGTCGTGCGCCTTGCGCACCTCGTCGGGCAGCTTGAGCATGCGGATGAACATCGTGGGGACCCACTGGCTGTGGGTCACGCGGTGCCGCTCGATCAGCTCCAGCGCCTGGGTGGGATCGAAGTGCTCCATGACGACGACCGTCGCCCCGACGCGGTGGAACGCCATGCAGAACCGCAGCGGGGCGGCGTGGTACAGCGGCGCCGGCGACAGGTACACGCTGTCGGCCGAGGCGGCGAACAGGCCCACGGCCAGCATGTACACGCCCTCGCCCGTGCCCAGCGGGGCGTCGGGCAGGGGCACCTCGACCCCCTTGGGCTGCCCG
>DATBGF010000074.1:0-4113 GCA_036558145.1 Acidimicrobiales bacterium | reverse complement strand
CCAGTCCATCGTTCCTCCTCTTCGTGGTGGGTGGGGTTGGGGTGTGAGCATCAGGAGACCGGACGAAGCTCAGAACTCCCGCAGAGCCGCCACCGAGGTTGCTGATCCGGTTCTCCGGGCGCTCTCAGCGGGCGTTCAGCGCACTCTCAGCTAGGACCATCACGCTGGGTGGCATGAGTGGCGAAAGGCTTCTGCTCGTCGACGACGAGGACAATCTGCGGTTCATGCTCGAGGCTGCCTTGCGCCACTCGGGGTACGAGGTCCACGCCGTGGCCACCGGCCGGGACGCCATCGACGCCGCCAAGGACGTCGAGCCCGACCTCGTCGTCCTCGACGTCATGCTGCCCGACCTCGACGGCTTCGAGGTGTGCCGGCGCTGGCGCCAGGAGAACCGCCGCACGCCCGTCGTGTTCCTCACGGCCCGGGACGGCACCGACGACAAGGTGCGGGGCCTCAGCACCGGGGGTGACGACTACCTGGTCAAGCCGTTCAGCCTCCAGGAGCTCGTGGCCCGCATCGAGGCGGTCCTGCGCCGCACCGGGGCCGCCCGCACCGGGGCCGTCCTGAGCTGCGCCGACCTCGTCCTCGACGACGACGCCCACCTCGTGACCCGGGCCGGCGAGGACGTGGCCCTGTCGCCCACCGAGTTCAACCTGCTGCGCTTCATGCTGGCGAATCAGGGCCGGGTCCTGTCCAAGCCCCAGATCCTCGACCACGTGTGGAAGTACGACTTCGGCGGCGACGGCGGCGTGGTCGAGACCTACATCGGCTACCTGCGTCGCAAGCTCGACAGCGACGGTCCCCGCCTGATCCACACCATCCGGGGCGTGGGGTACACCCTGCGGGAGCGCTGATGTCGCTGCGCGCCCGGCTGCTGGTCGGCCTCGGCGCCGTGGCGGTCGTCCTCGTGGTGGCGGCGGTGGGCGTGACCCACGCGGCGCAGTCCTACCTCGTCGACCAGGTCGACGCCCAGCTGCAGGGCACCCATCCCTTCGGGGGACCGGACGAGCACGTCTTCAGCCCCTACTACTTCGGGATGCTCGACGCCGGTGACGACACCGTGCAGACGCTGAACCGGCCGAACATGGGGGACGAGACCGCCGCGGTCCCGAACATCGACGCCGACCAGGCCCGGGCCGCGGCGGCGGACGGCGCCGACCACTACTTCACCGTCGGATCCACCGGTGACGGGCCCCGCTACCGGGTGCGGGCCACCATCGACGAGCACGCCGGCGGGCCCGAGGACGGCGGCGGCCAAGGTGATGGGCAGCGCGTCACCGTGGTCGCCGCCTCGCTGGCCGACACCGACGCCGCGGTCAGCCGCCTCGTGGCGGTCGAGGTGGCGTCCACCGCGGTGATCCTCGCCCTGCTCGGCCTGGTGGCGTTCTGGGTGCTGCGGCTCGGCGTGCGGCCGCTCAAGGAGATGACCCGCGCCGCCACGGTCATCTCCGGCGACATCTCGCACCGGGTGCCGAGCGCGCCCGAGGGGACCGAGGCGGCCGAGCTCGGCACCGCGCTCAACCGCATGCTGGGCCGCATCGAGACCAGCTTCGCCGAGCAGCAGGCGACCGAGGACCGGCTGCGCCAGTTCGTGGCGGACGCCTCCCACGAGCTGCGCACACCGGTGACCACCATCCGCGGCTACGCCGAGCTGCACCGCCGGGGGGCGCTGGACGACCCCGACGAGCTGGCGCAGGCCATGCGCCGCACCGAGTCCGAGGCCGAGCGGATGGCCCGGCTGGTCGACGACATGCTGCTGCTGGCCCGCCTGGACCAGGGCCGCCCGGTCGAGCGCCGGCCCGTCGACCTGGGCGTGCTGGCCATCGACGCCGCAGGCGACGCCCGGGCCGTGGCGCCCCAGCGCACCGTGCGGGCCCAGACCGAGGAGGGCGTGGTGGTCGAGGGCGACGAGCACCGCCTGCGCCAGGTGCTGGCGAACCTCGTGCGCAACGCCCTCGTGCACACGCCACCGTCGGCGACCATCCGGGTGTCGGTCCGGCGCGAGCCCGACGGCGGGCCGGCCGTGGCCGAGGTGGCCGACGACGGTCCGGGCATGACCGCCGAGCAGGCCGCGCACGCCTTCGACCGCTTCTACCGGGCGGATGCCGGCCGTGCCCGCGACAGCGGCGGATCGGGCCTCGGCCTGGCCATCGTCGAGGCCATCGCGGTCGCCCACGGCGGCCGTGCCACGCTGGCGACCGCCCCGGGGAGCGGCACCACGGTCCGGGTCGAGCTGCCGGCCGCGGCGCCGACCGCCTAGCGGTCACGGCGGCCCCACTAGGGTCGGCGGCCGATGATCCTGTCGGACCGCACCATCCGCGAGGAGCTCGCGGCCGGGCGCATCGCCATCGAGCCGCTGGACGAGTCGTGCATCCAGCCCAGCTCGGTCGACCTGCGCCTCGACAAGCTCTTCCGGGTCTTCCTCAACCACACGATGCCGGTCATCGACGTGAAGCAGAACCTGGAGGACCTGACCCGCCTGGTGGAGATCGACGAGGGCGACGCGTTCATCCTCCACCCCGGCGAGTTCGTGCTGGGCTCGACGTCGGAGCAGGTCACGCTGCCGGACGACCTCGTGGCCCGCATCGAGGGCAAGTCCAGCCTGGGGCGCCTGGGCCTGCTCATCCACAGCACCGCGGGATTCATCGACGCCGGGTTCTCGGGCCACATCACCCTGGAGCTGTCCAACGTGGCCAACCTGCCGATCACGCTCTACCCCGACATGAAGATCGGCCAGATCAGCTTCCTGCGCATGACCACCCCGGCCGACGTGCCCTACGGCTCGGCCCGGGTCGGCTCGAAGTACCAGGGCCAGCGGGGACCGACCCCCAGTCGCTACTGGGAGAACTTCCGCTGAGATCGATCAGCCGGCCGGCGGGACGGCCGGCGGGAGCAGCGACAGCGTGCGGGCGGCGATGGTGTGGCCCTGGAGCTCCAGCGTCACGGTAGCCGTGGACGCCTCGAGGACGCCGTCGCCGTCGAAGTAGAGCGGCTGGACGGCGGCGATGATCCCCCCGAACGTCGGCGCCGCCTCGGGGGCCATGTCGCCCAGCTGGCACACGACCGTGCGGGGCAGGCCGCCGCGGAGCACCTTGCCCCAGGCCAGGCCGTTGCCCGGCGTGTCGAACCCGTCGACCGTGCAGCCGGCGGGCAGCGGCGTCGTCAGCCCGGTCGTGATCTGGTCGACGAGGTCAGCGGGCAGGGGCAGCAGGTCGCGGGGCAGGTTGTCGAGCAGGCCCTTGGGAACGTTGTGCGTGAAGAGCTGGGCCGGCACCAGGCCCGCCTCGCCGTCGAACGTGACCCGGATGGCCGCCCCCGGGATCGTCCGGCTGCTGAGGTTGGTCGCCCCCACCGTCAGGTTGCCGAGCGGCAGGCGGCGGGGGGACTCGCCGGGCAGCAGGTACGGCGTCCACACCGGATCGCTGAGGCCGAGCCCGGCCTCGAACTGATCGAGCGCGATGGCGGTCGGCAGCTCGGCCTCCAGGACGTCGCCCCGGAACAGCTTGATCGTGGCCGTCTGGCCGGGCGAGTCGACCTGCAGGTCGAAGTCGAACACCGTCGTGCCGCCGGCGGCCGGCTGGTCCAGCGAGCAGTCGATGGTCTGGCCGCCGCCGGCCGTGGCGACCGGAGCCGAGCAGCGGGCGTCCTGGGTGGCCTCGGGGAAGGCCCGGGCGCCCGGCGTCAGCTCGACCTGGAGCTTGAGCGGCGCGGGTGCCGCAGCCTGGACGGGAGCGGCCGGCAGGAGGGCCGAGGCGTCCGAGGCCGGCTCGCCGAAGGCCGAGGCGGGGATGATCGGCGTGCTGCCCTCGCCGATGGTCAGCGAGAGGTCACCGCGCCCGACGCCGGACGGCGTCCAGGCCGAGGCGGTGAAGCCGAGCGGGGTCGGCGCCGGGGTGGGACCAGGCCCAGGACCGGGGCCGGGACCAGGGCCGGGGCCGGGACCAGGACCGGGCCCAGGGCCAGGCCCGGGATTCGGAGGCGGCGTGGTCGCCGGGGGCGTGGCCGGGGTGGACGGTCTGGTCGGGGTCGTCACCGTCGTCCGCGGCCGCGTGCTGGTCGTGCGCCGGGTGGGGTTGGTGCGGGGGATGAAGCGGGTGGGGTTGTAGCCGTTCT
>DATBGF010000073.1:0-5998 GCA_036558145.1 Acidimicrobiales bacterium | reverse complement strand
GCCCGCGTGGGCCAGGAAGCGCCCGCCGGCACGATGGACCGCGGACGCGATCAGGGCGCGGTGCCGGGCCAGCAGCTGCGGGTAGCGGGGACCGGCCGCGGCGACCAGCTCGGTGGACGAGACGAGGTCGCTGTGCACGATCGTGACGTGGCGCGCCAGGGCCGCGGGCTCTCCCCCGCTGTGACCGGGTCGCCGCCCGGTGGCTGTCGCCGTGGTCCTCGCCATGTCCGTCACTCTCGTCCCGTGCCCTCGCAGGGCGCTTGCAATCGCCTTGAGGCGGCAGGGATCAGAGTCGCAATGCGATCACGGTGATACAGCGAACTGAATCCGACGGAGCGTCGTGCTACCAGCACTTTCATACAGGTTTGCCAATTCACTTTCTGTGGTATTGCGAACGCTGAAAGTGAATATCCCCGTGCAGGCAGGCGTCCGCGGTGCGGACGCTTTGTCGCGTCCGCGGGCGGCATAGGAGGAGTCATGAGCGACCGCCTCAAGACGGTCCTGATCGTCGCGCCCTCGATCGCACTCATCATCACGGCTGCAGCCGTGCTCAGTCCCACCAGCGGCGGCGCGCAGAGCGCCGTGACCGGCTGCGATGCCGTGGCGCAGGAGGTCCGCGAGACCCGGGAGGTCATGGCGCGGTTTGCCCCGCAGGGCGGCTCGGAGGTCCAATACAAGCAGAACGCGCTCGCCGCGGCCGCCCAGGCCGAGGCGGCGTGCGCGGCCGCCACGACGACGACGAGGCCCGCCACCACGACCACGACGCAGCGGCCGACCACGACCACCAGGCCGGCCACCACGACCACCGCACCGCCGAGCGGCGGCACGCAGTTCCCCAACCCGAACAACACCGGCGTCCCGGCCGGGTGGGCCCCGGCCCAGGTGCGCACCACCACCTTGCGGGTCACCACGCCGGGGGCCGTGATCCAGGACCTCCGCATCGACAACGCCGACCTCGAGATCGCCGCGCCCAACGTGACCGTGCGCCGGGTCCAGGTCCGCGGCGGAGTCATCTGCAACGGCTCGGCCGACAACGTGTGCGGCGGCGTGCCCAATGGCGCCGGCAACGGCCTCGTGATCGAGGACTCCAGCGTCGAGCCGGCGCCCGGACAGGCCCAGGACAACCGCGACCACTGGCGCATCGGACCGGGCGGCTACACGCTGCGCCGGGTCGAGGTCGTCAACGCGTCCGACGGGATCCGGGTCGGCGGCAAGTCGTTCGGCATGGGACCGGTCCGGGTCGAGGACTCGCTGATCCTGGTGCGCCCGCCGGTGCCGTGCGGCGACTGGCACGGCGACGGCATCCAGGGCTACGACGGAGGGGCCGTCACGGTCGTCCACACCACGATCGACATGCAGGTGTCGGCGGGGTGTGGCGGCACCGCCCCGTTCTTCTACCCCCGCAACCAGGGCAACACGAGCGCGGAGGTGAACGGGCTGCTGGTCGCCGGCCCCAACGGCAACTACAGCTTCCGGGACGGGATGCCCGGCAAGGTCACCGGGCTCCACATCGAGGACAACAGCTGGAGCTACGGATCGATCGACGTGCTCTGCTCGGCCCTGTCCGGGTGGCAGGCCGACATCGTGGGCCCGGTCAACCGCACCGCGGGCGGCTACAAGGTGCCCGCGGTCGTGCGGTCGCAGCCCTGCAACACCGAGGGCGGCGCCTAGAGCACCGCCGGGAGGTCCTCATCGAGTAGCTGCCCCCTGACGTAGCGCGCGGGGGGCAGCCGCTCATTGCGCGATTTCATCCTTCGTGGTATTTCCAGACGCTGAAAGTGATATCTCCATCAGGCAGGCGTCCGCGTTGCGGGCGCTTTGTCGCGTCTGAGCGGGCGTTTGGAGGAGCAAACAACATGCGGCATCACCTGCGAGCGGTCTCATTTGCCCTCGCCGCCCCGCTGGTCTTCGCCATTGCGCCGGCCTGCGTGAACGTCCCGGTCGCACCGCCGGGCGGGGCGCAGTTCCCCAACCCGTTCAACACCGGAACCCCGGCCGGGTGGTCTCCGGCCCAGGTGCGCACCACGAACCTGCGGGTCACCACCCCGGGGGCCGTGATCCAGGACATCCGCTTCGACAACGCCGACCTCGAGATCGCCGCGCCCAACGTGACCGTCCGGCGGGTCCAGGTCCGCGGCGGGGTCATCTGCAACGGCTCGGCCGACGGGGAGTGCGGCGGCGTCCCCAACGGCGCCGGCAACGGCCTCGTCGTCGAGGACACCACCATCGAGCCGCCGCCCGGTCAGGCCCAGGACAACCGCGACCACTGGCGGGTCGGGCCCGGCGGCTACACGCTGCGCCGCGTCGAGATCGTGAACGCCTCCGACGGGATCCGGGTCGGCGGCAAGTCGTTCGGGATGGGGCCCGTGCGGGTCGAGAACACCTTCATCTCCGTGCGGGCCCCCGTGCCCTGCGGCGACTGGCACGGCGACGGCATCCAGGGCTTCGACGGGCCCGCCCTGACCGTCGTCCAGGTCACCGTCGACATGCAGGTCTCGCCGGGCTGTGGGGGGACGGCGCCGTTCTTCTACCCGCGCAACCAGGGCAACACGAGCGCCGATGTGACCGGGCTGCTGATCGCCGGACCGAACGGCAACTACAGCTTCCGGGACGGGATGCCGGGCCGGGTCGTCGGGCTCCACATCGAGACCGGCTCGTGGAGCTTCGGTCCCATCGACGTGCGCTGCTCGGTCATCTCCGAGTGGGCGGCGGGCATCGTGGCCCCGGTGAACCGCTCCGGGAACGGCTACCAGCTGCCCCAGACCGCGCTCGCCCTCGGCTGCGGGACCGAAGGCGGCGCCTGATCAGCTCAGCGGGCCGCGTCCTGGAGCGTCCCGGTGGTCCGGCCGTCGGGCGCGTTGGGGTCGACGACGACGCACACGGCGCCGCGGTCACCCAGCGCCGTCCACGAGTCCTCCGTGGGGCTGAAGTAGAAGAGGGACAGCGCCGAGTCCTGGTAGGTCATGCCCACGAAGCCCTCGAACTGCTGCACGCACTGGGCCTCCGCCTCGGTCGACACCTGGTCCTGGCCGGGCCAGTCGTCGCCGATGTCGAGGTCGAACACGCCGTAGACCTCGCCCTCGTGCGGCTCCGCGCAGGGGACCGTGCTGACGCTGTCGGTCTCCACGCCGTCGTCGGGGATGTCGTTCCAGCAGTCGCCGACCGCCAGGTCCAGCACGGACACCTGGTCGCCGCTGCCGGTCGCGGTCTCGCTGCCGCCGCTGCTGTCGTCATCGTCGTCGTTGCCGAGCAGGAGGAAGCCCCCGACGGCCGCCAGGGCCACCACGACGACGACCACCACGGCGATGACGACGCCCCGGCTGCCTCCCCCACCGCTCGGCGGAGGGCCCGGCGCGAAGCCCGGCCCGGCCGGCGGATAGCCCGCGTCCGCGGGCGGATAGCCCGCGTCCGCGGGCGGGTAGCCCGCACCGGGGAGCGGGCCCGGGAACGCGCCGGCCGGGGGTGGCGCAGGCGGGAACGCCCCTGAGCCGGCGGGGCCCGGGGGCGGCTCGGGATAGCTCATGTGGTCACACCAGGTGGTCGACGAACCGTTCGAGTTGGCGGAGGTTACGGCACTCGAACACGCCGTCGCAGTGGACGGCGTACTCACCGATGATCGAGTCGCCCGTATCCCAGTAGCTGCGTGGCTCGGGGTTGAGCCAGTAGACGTGGCGCGCCCGGTGCTGCATCTCCCTGACCACCCACGCCTGGGTCGCCTGGTAGTTGTTGCGGGCGTCGCCGAGCAGCAGCACGGTCGTCTTGGGGCCCACGTCCTTGCCGTAGCGCTGCCAGAAGATCTCGAAGGCGTGGCCGTAGTCGCTGTGGCCGTCGACCCAGATCACATCGGCCTCGGTGTTGACCCGGTGGACCGCCTCGCCGATGTCCTCGACCCCCTCGAACAGCCGCGTGACCTCGTCGATGCCGTCGATGAACACGAACGACCGCACCTTCGAGAACTGGTTCGAGATGGCGTAGACGAGGTGCAGCGTGAAGCGGGCGAACGCCGCCACCGAGCCCGAGATGTCGGCCACCACGAAGATCTCCGGCTTGGACGGCCGCGGGTAGCGGAAGCGGGGCTCGATGGGCACGCCACCGGTGGACAGCGAGTGGCGCACGGTGGAGCGGAAGTCCAGCGGGCCCTTGCGCCCGTGGCGCCGCTTGCGGGCCAGGCGCACCGCCAGCTTGCGGGTCAGCGGGTAGATGGCCTTGCGCAGCGCCGCCATCTCCTCCCGGCTCGCGTGCATGAAGTCGACGTCCTCGGGCAGCGGCTTGCGCAGCGTCCGGGCCATGGCCTCCACGCCCCGGTCGGCCACGAGGCGCCGGCGGATCTCGGCCTCGATCTCCTGGCGGAGCTGCTCGATGCGCGCCTCGTACTCGTCGCGCTCCAGCCGCTCCTCCAGCGGGGTGAGCTCGCCCGCCTGCTCGCGGGCCTGCTGCATGAGCCGGTCGAGGACACCGTCGAGGTCGAGGTTCCGCAGCGTCCGGTACAGGTAGTAGGTGCCGCCCACCGGCCGGCCGGGCTCCATGCCCGCGTAGCGACGCACGGCCTGGCGGGCCAGGGCCTTGAGCATGGCCTCGTTGCCCTGGGCCAGGGCCTTGAACAGCATCTCGGCCAGCTCTTCGGGCGTGAGGTGCTCGCCCCCGCCGCCCCCGCCGCGCTGCTCGCCCTCCTGGCCCTCCATCTCGCCCATGAGCTCGTCGAGGTCGGCCATGGCCTGGGCCTGCTCGTCGGTCAGGGCGTACTCGCGGCCGCGCAGGGAGAAGTAGACCTCGAACACCGTCTCGAACACCCGCCAGTGCGAGGCGTTCTTCACCAGGGTCGCCCCCAGCGCGTACTTGAAGGCGTCGCGGTCCTCCAGCGGGATGTGCTGGATGGCGGCCATGGCGTCGAGGTTCTCGGTGAGGCTCACCGGCAGCCCGGCGGTCCGCAGCTCCACGATGAAGCCGGACAGCAGCTCGGTGAGCGCGACACCCGAGCCGATCTCGGCCAGGCGGCGGCCGGTCTCGTCCGCGGTGCGCGGCAGGGGGCGCTCGGGCGCGGTCTCGCCGGCCCGCCGGGCCTCCAGCGCCGCGGCCGCGCCCTCCGGAGAGAAGGCGTGGTGGCGGCCGGCGGTGATGCCGGGATCGGCGCCGCCGTTGGGTGAGGCCCCGTTGCCCGGAGCCGGATCGTCAGCCATTGCGCTGCCAGGGCTTGGCGCCGGCCGTAGCGGCATTGCCGTTCAGCGCGCTGTCCTGCTCCAGCTCCTTGGTGGCCTTGGTGATGTCGCTCTGGTACTTGAGGAGGATGTTGGCGGTGCCGGTGGCGATGGCCGCGTCCACCTGCTCGACCCCCAGCAGCAGCAGCGTGCGGGCCCAGTCGAGCGTCTCGGACACCGACGGCGGCTTCTTCAGCTCCAGCTGGCGGATCGAGCGCACGATGCGGGCCACCTGGTCGGCCAGGCTCGCCGTGATGCCCGGCACCTTGGCCAGCACGATCTCCCGCTCACGGTCGAGGTCCGGGTAGTCGACGTGGAGGAACAGGCAGCGCCGCTTGAGCGCCTCCGAGAGCTCCCGGGTGTTGTTGGAGGTGAGGAACACCAGCGGCACCTGGCGGGCCGTCACCGTGCCCAGCTCCGGGATCGAGACCTGGTAGTCGGAGAGGATCTCCAGCAGCAGGGCCTCGGTCTCCACCTCGACGCGGTCGACCTCGTCGATCAGCAGCACGACGGGGTCCTCGGCCCGGATCGCCTCCAGCAGCGGTCGGGTCAGCAGGAACTCGTCGGAGAAGATGTCGTCCTCGACCTCGGCCCAGGTGGCGCCGTCGTTGCGCTCGGCCTGGATGCGCAGGAGCTGCTTCTTGTAGTTCCACTCGTACAGGGCCTTGGACTCGTCGAGGCCCTCGTAGCACTGGAGGCGGATCAGGCGGGACCCGCTGATCTCGGCCACCGACTTGGCCAGCTGCGTCTTGCCCGTGCCGGCCGGTCCCTCGATGAGCACCGGCTTGCCGAGGCGGTCGGCG
>DATBGF010000072.1:0-15301 GCA_036558145.1 Acidimicrobiales bacterium | reverse complement strand
TAGAGTCAACTTGTCCTTCGGTCAACGCTTGTAGAGTCGGCGCGGTGGGTGAGTCGGAGAGCTCCCTGTCCCGAGCGGAACGGCGCCGCCGGACCGAGGGACGGATCGTCCTGGCGGCGCGCGACCTGTTCGTGCGGCTGGGCTACGAGCGCACGACGATCCGGGCGATCGCGGCCGCGGCCGAGGTCGATCCGTCGCTCGTGATGCAGTACTTCGGCTCGAAGGACCGGCTGTTCCGCCAGGCCGCCAGCCTGCCGCAGGACGAGGACCTGACCGGCGACCCCGAGGGGCTGACCGAGCACCTGATGGCCATGCTCGGCCTCAAGCTCGGCGGCCTCCCCGAGGCCTCGCTGACCGCCTTGCGCTCGGCGCTCACCCACCCCGAGGCGGCCGAGCGGGTCCGGCAGGTCCAGGCCCACCACGTCTCCCAGATCGGCGCCAGCATGGCCGGCGAGAACGCCGAGCTGCGGGCCGCCCTGATCGTCGCCATCATGCTGGGCGTCACGATCGAGCGGTACCTCATCGAGCTCGGACCGCTCTGCGACGCGTCCTACGAGGAGATCACCGAGCTGCTCCGTCCCTGCCTCGAGGCCCTCACCCAAGCGGGGTGAAGGCGCTCGGCCCGCGCTCTGAGCACACTCGGGGCATGGGGTCCGGGTCTGCGTCCGACGTCGATCGCTACCGGGACGTGGCGCAGCGGTTGCACGCCATCGCCAAGCCGATGCGGGTGCTGTCGGCCCTGCAGTGGCCGGCCGCGGTGCGGGCCGAGTTCCTGGCCGGGGGCGGCGACGCGCTGCCGTCGGTCGAGTACGCGCCGTTCGACGAGCAGCCCATCGTCGAGGCCGTGGCCGACGTGCGCCGGACGATCTACCCCGGGGCCCTGATCGACGACTGGCTGGAGTCGACCGCGGGCGCCATCGAGCTGACCGCGAGGATGCTGGCGGCCCGGGGGACCGAGGCGTTCCTCGACTACGGCCGGGCCCTCTACGGCACGCCGCACACGCCGCTGCGGTTCGACCCGGCCACGCCCTACGAGCTGGCGGAGCGGGTCCGGGAGGTGCTGGCCGAGCTCGACCAGGTGGGCCTGTCCCTGGCCATGCCGCGGGACCACTCGGCCCAGGAGGTGGCCGAGATCATCACCGCCGGGGTGACCTCGCACTTCGGGGCGGACGACGCGCCCAAGGTCGAGGTGGTGGACGAGCTGTCGGCCAACGCCCTCGCCACCGCCACCCGCATCAAGGTGCGCTCGGGCGCCCGCTTCACCGGCCGGGACGCGGCGCAGCTGCTCAACCACGAGGCCTTCATCCACGTCCTCACGGCCGTGAACGGGCGGCGCCAGCCCGACCTGCCGATCCTGGCCATCGGCCACCCGGGCACCACCCGCACGCAGGAGGGCCTGGCCGTCTTCGCCGAGTTCGTCTCGGGCACGCTGGAGCTCGACCGCTTCCGCCGCCTGGCCGACCGGGTGCTCGGGGTCCAGATGGTGATCGACGGGGCCGACTTCGTCGAGCTGTTCCGCTGGTTCTCGGACCGCTCGCCCGACCCCGAGCAGGCCTTCGAGAGCACCCGCCGCATCTTCCGGGGCGGGCCCGTCAGCGGCGGGGCGCCGTTCACCAAGGACTGCGTGTACCTGTCCGGGTTCCTGGCCGTCAGCACGTTCATCCGGGCCGCGTTCATGCAGGAGCGCCTCGACTGCATCGGCACCCTGTTCGTCGGCAAGCTCGCGCTGCAGGACATCCCGGCGCTGATCGAGCTGCGCCGCCTGGGGCTGTGCCGCCCGCCGGTCCACCGGCCGCCCTGGGTCAACGACCCCGGCTGGGCGCTGACCTGGCTGACGTACTCCACCTTCGTCAACGAGATCGACCTGGGCGCCGTGGCCGACGCCATGGGCCACGTGCTCGCCCGGGCCCCGCGCATCGAGCTCGACGTCTGAGCCTCAGCCGGGCGGCAGGCCGAGCACGCCCCGGGCGGACCGCTCGGCCAGCACGGCGTCATGGGGCGCCTGGCCCGCCAGGTTGATCACGAGCCCCTCGATGGCGCCGAGGTAGGCCCGGGCCAGGGCTTTCACGGGCGGGCCGGGCGGGATCGCTCCGGTCCGGCGGCCGGCCACGATGAGCCGCGCGCAGTCGCCGAAGAGCCGGCCTTCGACCTCGCGGATCCTCCGTCCGACCGGATGGTCGTCCCCGCTGAACTCGACCCGCAGCGTGATCATGACCCGGGCGACGTCGCGCCGGCAGAAGACCGCGTGGCCCCGGGCCACGGCGAGGAGCGTGGCGACCGGATCGGCAGGCGCGTCGAACAGCGTGCCCACCTCGGCGTACCAGGACTCCCGGACCCACTCCACGACGGCCAGGGCCAGGTCCTCCTTCCCCGCGAAGAGGTGGTAGAGCGCGCCGCGTGTGTAGCCCGCGTCGGCGGCTACCCGTTCGAGGATCAGGTTGGAGTACCCGAAGCGGGACAGGCCGCGGGCCGCCGCCTCCAGTAGCGCGGTCTGGGTCCGCGCACGCCGCTCCGCCTGGGTCCTCACGTTGACCTACATACAGACATGTACGTATGTTAGTGGCATGGCCACGGCCCCCAGCACCTTCGCCGAGCCCGACCACGTCGACCTGTTCACCGTGGTCGCGCCCGGGGCCTCGGACCACACGCCCGAGGCGTGGGCGCGTGCGGTCCTCGAAGAGGCGCCGGTGTCGCGACGCAACGCCCGCCGGTTCTGGCGGATGCTCGGCCTGCGCCTCGGGCCGCCGGGCTCAGCCGAGCACGTGCAGGGCTGGAGGATCGCGGCGCGGGGGGACGACTGGCTCCGCCTCGAGACCGCCTCGTGGTACATGAGCGCGCAGGCCGTCTTCCTGGTCGAGCCGGCGCAGGTGTCGCTGTCGCTGTCGCTGCGCTTCGACCGGCCTCCCGCCGCGCTCGTGTGGCGGTTCGTGGCCGGTCCCCACGAGCGGGCGGTGCCGGTCATGCTGGCGCAGGGCGCCGAGCTGATGGCGGGCTGAGCGGTCAGGCCCGGCTGCGCATCTCGGCGTCGAACGTCTCCACCGCGACCCGCATGGCCTCGACGTAGCGCGGCTCGGCCAGGCGGGACCCGATCTCGGCCCCGTCCACCACCTCGACCTGGGTCTGGATCCACCAGATGTTGCCGAACGGGTCGCGCACCCGGCTGCCGCGGAAGCCGAAGGCACTTGTCGTCAGGGCCGTCACCTCGACCGCTCCGGCCGCCAGGGCGGCGGCGTGGGTGGCGTCGCAGTCCTCGACCCACACGGTGAGGAGCGAGGGCGTGGCGGGCCACTCGGGCCGGGCGTCGAAGGCCATGATCACCGAGTCGCCCAGGTCGACCTCGGCATGGCCCAGCGTGCCGTCGGGGTTGGGGAAGCGGCCCCGCTCGTCGGCGCCGAACACCTCGACGAGGAAGTCGACGAGGGCGCCGGCGCCCCGGACGGAGATGTAGGGGACGACGGTCGGGTAGGTGTCGGGCTGGGGCTTCACGGGAGTGTCCATGGCTCGACCATGACAGCCAAAGATGGACATCTAGTGGCCACTTTGACAGGAAGTGCTCAGGAGCCGTAGCGGCCGGCCAGCCTGCGCCCCAGCCCGGCCAGGTCGTCGCGCACGTCATCGGGCCAGACGACCTCCAGCCCCTCGGCGAAGCCCGCGAGGACCAGCGCGGGGCGGGACCCGGGCTCGAAGCCCAGCTCCACCGGCACCCGACCGTCGGGCCCCGGCTCGCCCTCGGCCAGCCGGGTCCCGAACTGGGCCCGGAGCCAGCCCAGGTGGTCCGGGTCCGCGATGGCCCGGACCCGGTCCCGGCCCCGCAGCCCGTCGATCTCGTCCACGATGCCGGCCCAGGCGTCCGCCAGCTCGAAGCCGGGCGGGCGGACCACCGGCTCGCCGGTCGGGGTCGCCGCCCGCACCCGGCTCACGCGGAACGTGCGCAGCCCGGCGTCGGTGCCCGCGACCAGGTACCAGACCGACCCCTTGGCCACGAGGCCCAGCGGGTGGACCACCCGCTCCGAGCCCGCGCCCAACCGGTCCCGGTAGTCGAGCCGCACCTGCACGCCGGCCACGACGGCCCGCTGCAGTGCCTCGAGGTGGTGCGGGGTGGGCGTGGCCGTGCCGCCCCAGCGGGCGGCGTCGAGCACGACGGCGGCCGCGGCCTTCTCCGCCTCGTCCCGGAAGGTCTCGGGTAGCGCCCGGACGAGCTTGCGCAGGGCCGCCTTCGCCTCCGGGGTCACCGCCGCCGACGGTCCGGCCACGAGGAACAGCGCCTGCGCCTCAGCCGCGGTCAGCCCGCTCAGGTCGGTCCGCGCCCCGCCCACGAGCGACCAGCCCCCGCCCCGGCCGGTCTGCGAGTACACCGGGATGCCCGCGAGGGCCAGCGCCTCCAGGTCCCGCCGGGCGGTCCGCACCGAGACCTCCAGCTCGTCGGCCACCTCGGCCGCCGTCACCCGGCCTCGTGCCTGCAGCAACAGCAGGGTGGCCACCAAGCGATCGGCACGCATGCGCCCCAGTCTCGCGAGATAACTGGCCACCGTGTGACCACGTTGTCGGAGGTGGCACCCACGCCTAGTGTCCGTTGGATGCGGGTGGTGGTCTTGGGTGCGGGCTTCGGTGGGTTGGAGCTGACCTCACGTTTGGCGGGCGAGCTGGGCCCGGGCGGTGAGGTCGTCCTGATCGACCGGAGCGACGGCTTCGTGTTCGGGTTCTCCAAGCTCGACGTGATGTTCGGGCACGCGCCGCCGGATGCGGTGCTCCACCTCTACCGGGACCTGGTCCAGCCCGGGGCGCGCTTCGTCCAGGCGGACGTCACCGCCATCGACGCCGAGGCGCGGTGGGTCGAGACGGGCGCCGGGACCTTCGAGGCCGACGTGCTGGTGGTGGCGCTGGGGGCGGACCTCGACCCCGCGGCGACCCCGGGGCTCGTGGAGGACGGCCACGAGTTCTACACGGAGGCCGGGGCCTTCGCGCTGGCCGACGTGCTCGGGTCCTTCGACGGCGGGCGGGTCATCATCGGCGTGCTGTCCACGCCGTTCAAGTGCCCGCCGGCGCCGAGCGAGACGGCGCTGCTCGTGCACGACCTCCTCTCGCGGCGGGGGTGCCGGGACCGGTCCGAGATCAGCCTGGTCATGCCGCTCCCGGTGCCGATCCCACCCTCGCCGGCCGCGTCCGAGGCGCTGCTGGCGGCGTTCGCCGAGCGGGACATCGCCTGGTTGCCCAACACGGTGGTGCAGGGGCTCGATCCCGAGCGGCACGTGGCGCGGCTGGCCGACGGGTCCGAGCTGGGCTACGACCTGTTCCTCGGCGTGCCCAAGCACCGGGCGCCGGCCGTCGTCGTCGAGGCGGGCCTGACCGAGGACGGCTGGATCCCGGTGGACCCGCTCACGCTGGAGACCCGGTTCCCGGGCGTCTACGCGGTCGGCGACGTGACCAGCGTGGGCACGCCCAAGGCGGGCGTGTTCGCCGAGGGCCAGGCCGCGGTGGTGGCCGATCGCATCCTCGCCCGGGCGCGGGGCGAGGCCGAGGTGGCCGAGTACGGCGGCCGGGGCGTCTGCTACGTCGAGTTCGGCGCCGGCCGGGTGGCGGAGGTCGCCGTCACGTTCCGCAGCGGCCAGGCACCGTTCGGCGACTTCGTCGAGCCGTCCGAGGCGATCGCCGCCGACAAGGTCGCCTTCGGGGCCGACCGCGTCCGCCGCTGGTTCGGCTAGACCCCGCCGAACGACGGCGCGAACTGCGCCAGGTACGAGGTCAGGTGCCGGTACCAGCCGGTGGCGAGCAGCACCCCGAGGATCACGAGGAGCACCCCGGCCACCCGCTCGAGGACGGGACCGGCGCGCTGCAGCCGGGCCATGGCGCCGGGCGCCGAGGCCAGCCCCAGGGAGGCGGCCACGAACGGGACCCCGATGCCGCAGGCGTAGGCGAACAGCAGCGTGGCGCCCTGCACCGGATCGCCGGTGCGGGCCGCGGCCACCAGCGCCGCGCCCAGCAGCGGCCCGACGCACGGGCTCCACGCCGCGCCGAAGGCGACCCCGACGACGACCGGCCGCAGCCGGCCGCCGCCCTGGGGCAGCTCGGTGATCAGGCGGCGCTCCCGGGCGAAGGGGCCGCGCACGACGCCCAGCAGGGCCAGGCCGAACAGGATGATGAGCACGCCGCCGACCCGCTCCAGTCCGGTCTGGACCGACGACAGGGAGGATCCGGCCAGGCCCGCCGCGACACCCAGGGACGCGAACACTGTGGCGAAGCCGGCCACGAACAGCAGGGTGGAGGCCACGGCGTGGCCCGGGTCGCGGCTCTCCGCCGCCTCGCCGGTGATCATGCCCAGGTAGGCGGGCACCAGCGGGATCACGCACGGGGCCAGGAACGAGGCGATGCCCGCGCCGAACAGCGCGACGGCGTCGGTGAGCGACACCATCGCCACGGCCGTCATCCGAACGTGAAGGCGTAGGCGGCGAGGCCGGCGCCGCCCGCCTCTATCCGCATCGTGTGATCGCCGGCGGGGCCGTCGCGCAGCAGGTTGACCAGGTCGGGCGCCCCGACGTCGACGGTCCGGGGCTCGCCGCCGTCCACGCTCACCGTCACCGACGCCGGCGTGCTGCCGCCGGCCGCCAGCACCAGGTTGACCTCCTGGCCCCGGTAGTGCAGCACGATGGCCGCGCCCGGTGCGAGGGCGGTGGCCGACTCGGAGCCGATGGACCAGGCCCCGTCGAGGGCGAACGTGTCGAGCGGCAGGGTGTCGGGCAGCGTGAACGTGCCGTCGCCGCCGGGGACGCCATCGCCGTCGGGGTCGGACAGCCCCTGGGGCGAGGCCGTCGTCCCCCGGGCGCCGCCCACGTAGATCTCCGGGCTGAGCTGGCCCAGGTCGGGCACGTCGGGCTCGTCCTCGTCGGCGGCCCGGGGCGCGTCGGGGTCGACGCCGAGCAGCTCGCGCAGCACGTCCTCGGTCTCGTCGTACGCCCCCTCGCCGTAGTGCGTGTAGCGGAGCCTCCCCTCGCGGTCGACGACGTACTTGGCCGGCCAGTAGCGGTTGCCGAACGCGTCCCACACCTTGTGGTCGGGGTCGAGGGCCACCGGCCAGGTCACGCCCAGGTCGCCCACGGCCCGCTCGACGTTGTCCCGGTCCTTCTCGAAGTCGAACTCGGGGCTGTGCACGCCCACGATGACCAGGCCGTCGCGCTGGTAGCGCTCGTACCAGGCGGCCAGGTGGGGCAGCGTCCGCACGCAGTTCACGCACGAGTAGGTCCAGAAGTCGTAGACGACGACCTTTCCCTCCAGCGACGCACCGGTGAGCGGGTCGCTGTCGATCCAGCCGTCGGCCTGGTCCGGCCCGGGCACGCTGTTGGCGATCACCGGCAGGTCGTCCACGTCGACGGGCGCGCCCACGTTGGCGGGATCGGCCCGGCCGGCCACCATGACCGCGAGAGCCGAGATGGCGAGCAGGGCCCCCAGGGCCCCCAGATACCTGCGTCGCACCCGCCCATTCTCCGCCATCGGGCAAGGGGGTTCAGGCCGGATCGAGCCAGGTGCCGTCCCGCATGAGGTCGCGCCCGGCCAGTTCGTTCTCCTCGCGCCAGGCCTGGATGCGCCGCGGGCGGATGCGGAAGTAGCGGAAGCCGGCCTCTTCCCGGGGCGTGAAGCCGTTCTTGGCCGCGAAGCGCTCGCCCAGCTCGGCGGTGATCTCGCCGGGCGCCACGACCTCGACCGTGCCCTCGACCAGGACGACGTCCCGGACCAGGCCGACGCCGAGGCGCACCTTGCCCGTGGCTGCCAGGTTCCGGCCTGTGCGGCCGGCCTCGGCGGTGGCCACCAGGAACGTGTCGCCGTCCCAGAGGAACGAGAGCGGGGCCAGGTAGGGCGTGTCGCCCGCGGCCGTGGAAACCCAGGCGTCGACGTCCTCGTCGAGCCGGCGGCGGGTGTCGGCCAGGCGCTGGGCCAGGCTGCGGGCGGGTGGTTGTTCGGGCGGGGTCACAGCAGAACCTTCACAGTGTCTCCTGTCGCACTGGCGTGCTCAGCGTCGCCAGCCTGCGTTCGAGCTCGGCCCGTTCCACGTCGTTGGCGGACAGCTCGATGCCGCGGCGGTAGGCGTCCGCCGCGCCGGCCCGGTCCCCGGCCTGGCGGAGCAGCTCGGCGTGGGCCGCGTGGAGCGGCTGGTAGTTGGCGAGCGCCTCCTCCCGCACCAGCGGCGCCAGCAGGTCGAGGCCGGCGGCGGGGCCCTGCGCGTAGCCGACGGCCACGGCCCGGTTGAGCTCGACCACCGGCGAGGGGGCGAGGCGCCCGAGGGACTCGTAGAAGGCGGCGATCCGGGCCCAGTCGGTCTGCTCCCAGCTCGGGGCCTGGGCGTGCAGCGCGGCGATGGCCGCCTGCAGCTGGTACGGACCGGGGCGGCGCTCGCCCAGCGCCCGGTCGAGCGTGCGCAGGCCCTCGCGCACCCGGCCCTGGTCCCAGCGGGTGCGGTCCTGGCGGTCGAGGGGGACGAACGCGCCGTGCTCGTCCACTCGGGCGCCGCGGCGGGCGTCGTGCAGCAGCATCAGCGCCAGGAGCCCGAGGATCTCGGGTCGGTCCGGCATCAGCTCGGCCAGCAGGCGCGCCAGCCGGATCGCCTCGCTGCACAGCTCGCCCCGCACCAGCCGGTCGCCCTCGGTGGCGCCGTAGCCCTCGTTGAAGACGAGGTAGACGACGGCGAGCACCCCGCTGAGGCGCTCGGCCAGCGCGTCCTCGGGCGGCACCCGGTAGGGGATGTGGGCCTCGGCGATCTTGCGCTTGGCCCGCACCAGGCGCTGCGCCATGGTCGGCTCGCTCACCAGGAAGGCGCGGGCGATCTCGCCGGTGGTGAGCCCGCCCAGCGTGCGCAGCGTCAGCGCCACCCGGGCCGGCATGGCCAGCGCCGGGTGGCAGCAGGTGAAGATCAGCCGCAGCCGGTCGTCGGCCATCGCTCCCGCCGGCGGGTCGGCGTCGGGCCGGTGCTCCTGGGCGTCGAGCCGGGCCAGCTCGGCCAGCCGGGCGGTGCGGTCCGCGGTGGCGCGCGCCCGGCGCAGCCGGTCGATCGCCCGCCGGCGGGCCGTGACGGTGATCCAGGCCCGGGGCTGGTCGGGGACCCCGTCGCGGGGCCAGGTGGCCACCGCCGCCGCGAACGCGTCCTGGAGCGCGTCCTCGGCGAGCTGGAAGTCCCCGACCTGGCGGATCAGCGTGGCCAGCACCCGGGCGCGCTCGTCGCGGAAGGCGCGCTCGACGGCGGCGGCCGGATCCTCCGGGCCCGGTGAGCCGGTCATCCCCAGATCGGGCGGACCTCGACCGACCCGTACCTGGCGCTGGGCACCTTGGCCGCGTACTCGAGGGCGGTGTCGAGATCGGGGGCGTCGATGAGGAAGTAGCCGGCCAGCAGCTCCTTGGTCTCGGCGAAGGGACCGTCGGTGATCTGGGTCTCCTCGTCGCGGACCCGCACGGTGGTAGCGGCCTCGGCGCCGGCCAGGCCGCGGTTGTCGACGTAGAGCCCCGCGTCCTTGAGGTCCTGCTCGTAGCGCATCCAGCGCTCGTGCTCGGCCTTGAAGTCCTCGGGGTCGGTGATGACCGAGCCGTCGGCCTGGCGGGGGCCGCCGTCGGCGGGCTGGTACATGAGCAGCAGGTACTGGGGCATCGTGGTCTCCTTCGTCGTGATGGGTCGTGATGAGTGGCGGGCGGTTCCGGCCGCCACTCATGAGGACGCACCAAGGTCGTCGAGATCGACAGCCCGGCGGAGAAATCTTCTCAGTCGGGGGCGGAGATGCGCACGCAGCAGTACCCGGGGGCCGGGTCGAGCCGGGCCGCGAGCTGCTCGTCGCGGTCCATGCCGTCCAGGAGCCCGTCGAGGAACTCCAGGTTCATGCCGCACACCAGGGTGCGGTGCTCCTCGGCCAGGCGGTGGAAGGGGCAGTTGGCCAGGGTGATCTCGCCCCCCGGCGCGTCCTCGGGGTCGTAGCCGTGCTGGGCCAGGACCTCGACCACCGCGGCGCGGCGGTCCTCCTCCGGCGGGACCGCGTCCACCGCGGCCTGGGCGTCGGCGCCGATCGTGCGGCCCGCCGCCTGTGCGGCCGCCCGCAGGCAGTCCTCGACCGGCGTGCCCGTCCGGGTCGACTCGACGATGGCGGTGGCGAGCAGCGAGCCGGCCAGGTCGTAGTGGCGGTCGGGGACCGAGGCGGCCACCTCGCCGGCGGCGGGGCGGTAGAGCTTGGACGGGCGGCCCGCGCCCGGGCCGCTGCGCCCGCTGGTGCGAGCGAAGCGCACCTCGACCACGCCGGCCTCGGCCAGCTTGTCGAGGTGGAACGCGGCCACCGAGCGGGGGATGTCCAGCGCGGCCGCGGCCTCGTCCCGGGTGGTCCAGCCGTCGGTGGCGCCCAGCAGCCGGTACAGCTCGCGCCGCAGTGGCTGGTCCAGGGCGGCGATGCCGGCGATCCGGCGGTCGAGGTTATGGGTGGCTGCCATGAGGGGAATTCTAAAACACAGGAAGCTTGACGCAACACAGGAGGATCTCTAAAGTCAAAGTTATCCTCTTTAGAAAGGAACCGTGATGGCCACGACCCATGTCAGCCGTCCCGGCGAGACCAGGGCCGCCACCCGCAGCCCTGTCGCCGATCCCATCTACCAGGGCTTCACCTTGCTGCGCGTCGGGTTCACCGTGGCGCCGATCCTGTTCGGGCTGGACAAGTTCGTGAACTGGCTCACCGACTGGCCCGAGTACCTGGCGCCGCGGATCAACGACATCGTCCCCGGCAACGCCCACCAGGCCATGCTCGCCGTCGGCGTCATCGAGATCGTCGCCGGCCTCGTGGTGGCCGTGAAGCCCAAGTTCGGTGGCTACCTGGTGGCCGCCTGGCTGGCCGGGATCATCGTCAACCTGCTGATCCTGGGCGAGTACTACGACGTCGCCCTGCGCGACTTCGGCCTGCTGGTCGCGGCGCTGGCGCTGGCCCGCCTGGCGACCGGCTTCGAGCAGCGGTCGCGGCGCCCGGTGGCAGCCGCGCCGACTGCCTGAGGCGGCGCCTGGCCGGCGCCTCGACGCTCCGTGCTCCCGTCATCCCCCAGAGCATTGACACGCGATCGTAGGATTCGGTCGATGGTCGGGACGACGGAGAGCGGGCCGCCCGGCACATCGGGGTGGTGGGCGGCCCATGCCGAGCGATTGGAGAGGCGCCGGCCGCGCGTTGACGGCCTGACGATCGAGCGGGTCGTGGACGAAGCGCTGACCCTCGTGGACAGCGAGGGGCTCGAGGCGCTGACCGTGCGGGCGCTGGCGGCACGGTTCGACACCAGCAGCGCGACGCTCTACCGCCACGTCGCCAGCCGGGACGAGCTGCTCATCCTGCTCATCGATCAGGTGCTGGGCGAGATCGAGATGCCCGACCCCTCGCTCGACGGGCGCACCAAGGTGGTCGAGCTGTCCCTCGAGTTCCGGCGGGTGCTGCTGGCGCACCCCAACGTGATCGACGCGCTGCGGGCGGCGCCGCTCATGGGCCCCAACGCGGTGCGGGCCGCGGAGGCCGGGCTGGCCAACCTCCTGGAGGCCGGCTACCCGGCCGATCTCGCCATCCCCGCCTACCTGGCCATGATCGACTACGTCCTGGGCAGCGTGTTCTTCCAGTCGGCACGCGGCAACCCCGAGCCCGACGGCCCCGCCCCCGATGGCGCCGGCACCCTGGACGCCAACTGGACGGAGCTGGTGGACGCCGAGAGCGAGAAGGTCTTCGCCTTCGGCCTGGAGACGTTCCTCACCGGCCTCGACTGCCGCACCGGCCGATGAGTCCGGGGCGGCCCTGACGTCTGAGGGTCATCCCGAACGACACCGGAGGTGGGGAGATGGCCAAGATCACGCAAGTGGGCACCGTGGGCGTGCCGACGTCGGACCAGGAGCGGGCCCTGGGGTTCTACCGCGACAGCCTGGGCTGCGAGGTGCGCATGGACGGCACCTTCGGCCCCGGCATGCGCTGGATCGAGGTGGCCCCGGCCGGAGCGGACACGACGCTCGCGCTGATGCCGACACCCCCGGGCGGCGCCATCGGCGTCGACACCGGCATCCGCCTGTCGACCAGCGACGCCGAGGCCGACCACGCCGACCTCAAGGCCCGCGGCGTCGACGTCGACGACGAGGTCATGCGGTGGGAGGGCGTGCCCCCGATGTTCAGCTTCCGCGACCCCGACGGCAACACGCTCTACATCGTCGAGCGCTGATCCGGACTGGTGTGCCGGAAATAACGTGGATTGTGGGGGTCCTGTGACTTAGCGTGGTGTCCGTGGGCGTGCGCGCGGGTGGCGTGGCAGCGGCCGTCCTCCTCTTGGGCGGCTTCGACTGGTCGCAGTCAGGCGACCTGGTCGTCACGCCCTCGTCCGGCGGCCCGGGGACGACGGTCACCGTCAGCCAGGACGTGGCGCCGGTGTGCGGCACGTTCACGGTGCGCTTCGACCTCGTGGTCATGGGCGAGGACGACGCGTCCGACGGTCACGGCGAGGTGACGTTCCAGGTCCCGTCGGGGGCGGGCGAGGGCACGCACACGATCGACGCCCGGTGCCGTCGAGGCGGCGGCGGTGGCGGCTCCGCCCCCTTCGAGCTGGAGCCGCCCGCCACGAGCACCACCCACGAGGTGCCCACGACACAGGACCCGGGCGAGACGACCACCACCAGGACCGGGATCACCGAGCCCACGACGACCACCACCGAGGGCGACGCGCCACCCGTCCCCCAGAACGGCGAGGAGTGCGAGGCGCAGGCCCGCCAGGCGGACGCCCACCTGGCCTACGAGCCCGAGCGGTCGATGGTCGTCGGCAAGGGCTACGAGGTGACGGCGGCCGTCTCGCTCGACGAGGTGCCCACCGACGTCACGTTCGAGGGCACCACCACCGTCGTCACGATCGGGGGCGTCCGCTGCACCATCACGGCCGGCCTCACCGGCTCCGACTTCGACATCAGCCAGCGCTCGAACGAGGAGCAGTCCTTCATCGGGACCCGGGAGCTGGTGTGGAGCTGGACCGTCCGCCCCCTCCACCACGGCGACGACCTGGAGCTGGCGCTGACGTTCCAGTCCAAGATCTTCGACGCCGGCCACAGCATCCTCGGGCCGACCACGCTGCACGAGGCGCACATCGACGTCCACGCCGTGGAGCAGTCCCTGTGGGGCCGGATCTGGGACGGCTTCTCCGGCTTCCTCCACGATCAGATCGTCGCGTCGGTCATCGCCGCGATCCTGGTCGCAGCCATCCTGGCGCTGGGCCCGAAGACGTACCGCAACGTGCGGGCCCGCTACGCCCGGCGCCCGAGCACCGGGCCCGCCCCGGGCGACTCAGTCCCGCCGCCGCCCGAGTGAGCCGGCCCAGGCGGCGACCTCGGCGAAGCCGTTGCGCTCGGCGGCGGCCGCGGGGGTGAGGTCGTCCCAGCCGACCCACGCGGGGTCGGCGCCGTGGGCGAGCAGGAGCTCTGCGGTGGGACGGTGGCCGCCGTGGCAGGCGCCCCAGAACGCGCCGGTCACGTCCTCGGCCGACGGGGGCGGGTCGGCGGCCAGGTGGGCCTCGACCCGGTCGGTGAGGCCGAGGGCGGCGGACTCCCACAGGTTCGTCCGGGCGCCGCGGGCGAGGAGGCGCCGGGCGGCGTCCCAGTTCGCGAACGCGGTGGCGTCGGACATGGCCGTGCCGCCGGCGATGACGGCGCCGTCCGCCTCGATGTCCGCGCCCGCGTCGAGCAGGGCGTCGAGGACCGCCACGTCGTCGGTGCTGGCCGCCCAGTGCAGCGGGGTCTCCCGGTGGACGGGCCGGGTCGACTCCATGTGGGCGTTCACGTCGGCGCCCGCCGCCACCAGGGTCGCCACCGTGGCGGGCCCCTCGGGGAAGTGGCCGGGCCAGTCCGTCGCCACGTGGAGCAGGGTGCGGGTGTCGCCGCAGTTCGGGTCGGTGTGGGCCACGCGGGCCGTGGCCAGCTCCGGGTGATCGGCCAGCAGGGCGGTGAGGGCCGCCACGTCGCCGCTCTCGATGGCGGCCTTGGCCCCGATGGCCCGCGGGTCGTCGGCGGGGATCAGCATGGGGCCAGTCTCGCCGGTCGGGCGACGATCAGGCGGGCGGGCGCCCACCAGTAGTCGTGCAGGTCGACGACGTCGTCGACCCGGTAGCCGGACGCCTCCAGCTCGGCGGCCCAGCCGGCCACCGGCTGCTCCCAGGTGAGCCGGGGCCGGGCCGGATCGAACTGGGCGACCAGCACCGGGACCAGGAAGCCGGGGCCGACCTCGCTGCCCTCGGGGTACTCGGCCAGGCCGCGGGGGTAGCGCTCGGCGGCGTAGGCCGCGTGGGCGGGGCTGCGGTCGGCGAACGCCGGGACGTCGAACTCGGCCACCGCCAGCCGCCCGACCCGCTCGGCCAGCGCGGCCAGCAGGCCCGGGCGGCTCGCCGGCTCCACGGTGTGGAGGGCGTAGGTCGCCTGCGCCGCGTCGACCGGCGGCGGTGCCTCGGCGAGGTAGCCCGCCAGCGTCGTGTGGTGGCCGGAGACGGCCAGGTCCCGGCCGGCCAGGCGGGCCTGGGCGGCGGCCAGCAGGGCGGCCGACGGCTCGACGAGGACGACCCGGCCGCAGCTGTCGGGCACGACCGCGGCGGTGACGCGGCCGTCGCCGCAGCCGAGGTCGGCCAGCGATCCCGGACGCTCGCGGGCGTGGAGCGAGCGCAGCGCGTCGATGGTGGCCGCGTAGAGCGCCACGTTCCCGCCGCCCGAGATGAAGGCGTCGAAGGCGCGGGGCTCCTCGTACACGCCGGTGGCCGACGACGCCGCGAGGTGGCCGGCCAGCAGGTCGCCCAGCGCGGTGCCGGCGGCGCGGGCGAGGCCGGCGGCGTCCTCCGGCCGGCCGGCCGCCACGGCCAGGAGCGCATCGGCAACGGCATCGGGCATCCACCGACCGTAGGGCACAGCTAGCTTGTCCGGCCGTGACGCTGCGCATCGGGATCACAGGCGGCGGCTCGACCGTCGACCGCATCATCGACCAGGCCGCCGAGGCGGAGAGCGACGGCTTCACCAGCCTCTGGTACGGGGGCGGGGGCCGGGGCATGGACGTGCTCACGGTGCTGCCGCTCGTCGGGCGGGCCACGTCCCGCATCGAGCTCGGCACCGCCATCGTCCAGACCTATCCCCGCCACCCGATCCTCATGGCCCAGCAGGCCGCGACCGCGTCCCACGCCATGGGCGGCGGCCGCTTCACCCTCGGCGTCGGGGTCTCGCACCGCCCGGTGATCGAGGCCATTTACGGGCTGTCCTACGACAGCAACGCCCGCCACCTGCACGAGTACCTCACGGTGCTGGGCGCGC
>DATBGF010000071.1:0-6135 GCA_036558145.1 Acidimicrobiales bacterium | reverse complement strand
CCGGCGGGGTCGCCTTCGCCTCCGGCCTGGCCGAGGCCCTGGAGAAGATCGACGGTGAGGCGCCGCCCCAGGGCACGCTGGACGTCGCGTTCCACCGCGACGACATCGGGCTGCGACCGGTGGTGCCCAGCGCGGAGACCGACATCCCCACCGACCTGAACGGGCAGGTGGTGGTGCTGGTGGACGACGTGCTCTACACGGGCCGGACCATCCGGGCCGCCCTCGACGCGGTGCACACCTACGGCCGGCCCCGGGCGGTGCAGCTGGCGGTCATGGTCGACCGCGGCCATCGCGAGTTGCCGATCCGGGCGGATTACGTGGGCAAGAACCTGCCGACCCGCCGGGACGAGATGGTCAACGCGACACTCGACGGGGTCGAGCTGGGCGAGGTCCGCAAGGAGGGTCGGTGAAGCACCTGCTGGGCGTGGCCGACCTGTCGGCCGAGGACTTCGACCGCCTCCTCACCCTCACCGACGACTTCGCCGAGGTGGGCCGGCGCCGGATCCCCAAGGTCCCGGCCCTCCAGGGCCGCACGGTGACCTGGCTGTTCTACGAGGACTCGACCCGCACGCGGCTCAGCTTCGAGCAGGCGGCCAAGCGGCTGTCGGCCGACACGCTGAGCTTCTCGGTGTCGACGTCCTCGGTGCGCAAGGGCGAGTCCCTGCGCGACACGGTCGAGACCATCGAGGCCATGGGCGTCGACTGCATCGTGGTCCGCCACCGCTCGGCGGGCGTGCCCCACCAGATCGCCCGCTGGGTGTCGGCCAGCGTGGTCAACGCGGGCGACGGCTGGCACGAGCACCCCACCCAGGCCCTGCTCGACTGCTACACGATCCGCGAGCACCTGGGCGGCCTCGACGGCCGGCGCATCGCCATCGTGGGCGACGTCAAGCACAGCCGGGTGGCCCGCAGCGACGCGTGGGCCTTCACCACCATGGGCGCCGAGGTCACGCTGGTGGCCCCGCCCACGCTGCTGCCGCCCAGCACCGAGGGCTGGCCGGTGCGGGTCAGCCACGACCTCGACGGGGTGCTGGGCGACGTCGACGCCGTGTACCTGCTGCGCATGCAGCAGGAGCGGATGACCGAGGCGCTCATCCCCTCGCTGCGGGAGTACACCGCCTGCTACGGGCTGACCCGCCGGCGGGTGGACCTGCTGGGCGACAAGGCCATCGTCATGCACCCCGGGCCCATGAACCGGGGGGTGGAGATCGCGGCGGACGTGGCCGACCTGCCCCGCTCGGTCGTGATCGACCAGGTGCGCAACGGGGTGGCGGTGCGCATGGCCGTGCTGTTCGATCTGCTCGGCTCGGGCCGGGACCTGGAGGTCAAGCCGTGAAGTCGATCGTCATCCGGGGCGGCGAGGTGGTCGACGCCACCGGCTCCCGCCGGGCCGACGTGCTGGTGGAGGACGGCCGCATCGCCACGGTCGGGACCGACCTGTCCGCCGACGTCACCCTGGACGCGGGCGGCTGCATCGTGGCGCCCGGTCTCGTCGACCTGCACACCCACCTGCGCCAGCCGGGCAAGGAGGAGGCCGAGACGGTCGAGACCGGCGCCCGCGCTGCGGTCCTCGGCGGCTTCACCGCCGTCCTGGCCATGCCCAACACCACCCCTGCCATCGACTCGGCCGGGGTGGCCCGCGAGGTGCTGGAGCTGGGCCGCGACGCCTGCTGCGACATCTATACGTCAGGTGCCATCACCGTGGGCCGGGCCGGGGCCCAGCTGGCGCCCATGGCCGAGCTGGCGGCGCTGGGCGTGCGGTTCTTCACCGACGACGGGTCCGGCGTGCAGGACGGCCGGCTCATGCGCCGGGCGCTGGAGTACGCCCGGGGCCTGGGCGTGACCCTGGCCCAGCACTGCGAGGACGACGTGCTCGCCGCGGGCGGGGCCATGAACGAGGGCGCGGTGTCGGCCCGCCTCGGCGTCCCGGGCCAGCCCGCGGAGGCCGAGGAGGTCATGGTCATGCGCGACATCGCGCTGGCCCGCCTCACCGGTGGCCGGGTCCACTTCCAGCACCTGTCCACCCGCCGCTCGGTGGCGCTGGTGGCGGCGGCCAAGGCCGAGGGCCTGGCGGTCAGCTGCGAGGCCACGCCGCACCACCTGGCGCTCACCGACGAGCGCTGCGAGTCCTACGACCCGGTGTTCAAGGTCAACCCGCCGCTGCGGACCGCCGACGACGTCGCGGCGGTGCGGGCGGGCCTGGCCGACGGGACCATCGACTGCATCGCCACCGACCACGCCCCCCACGCCCCGGAGGCCAAGGAGCAGCCCTTCGACGAGGCGCCGCCCGGGATGCTGGGCCTGGAGACGGCCCTGGCCGTGGCCCTGACCCACCTGGACCTCCCGCCCGCCGAGATCCTCGCCCTGCTGTCCTGGCGACCGGCCGCCATCATCGGCCTGGAGGACACCCACGGCGGTCCCCTCACCGAGGGGCGACCCGCCAACCTGTGCGTGATCGACCCTACGGCCACGTGGACGGTCGAGCCCGAGCGCCTGGCGTCCCGCAGCCGCAACACGCCCTACGCAGGCATGACGCTGACCGGCCGGGTCCGCCACACGGTGGTGGGCGGCGAGGCCGTGGTGATCGACGCGGAATGTCAGCGGTGAGAGTCGATGCACTAGCCTGCATGTTCATGCAGTGGGAAGGATCATGAGCGTCAGAGCAGGGTTGCTGGTGCTGGCCGACGGCACCACGTTCGAGGGCGAGCTGATCGGGGCCGAGCCGCCCGGCGGGGTCGCCACCGGCGAGGTGGTCTTCAACACCGTCCTGTCGGGCTACCAGGAGGTCCTGTCGGACCCCAGCTACGCCGGTCAGATCATCACGTTCACCTATCCCCACATCGGCAACTACGGGGTCAACCCGGACGACGACGAGAGCCGCCGGCCCTTCGCCCGGGGCGTGGTGATCCGGGACCTGGCCCGGCGCCGCTCCAACTGGCGCGCCACCGGCGACCTCGACGGCTACCTGCGCGACCACGGCGTGCCCGGGATCGCGGCGATCGACACCCGGCGCCTGACCCGCCACATCCGGGAGGCGGGCGCCCTGCCCGGCGCCTTCGGCTCGGCCGACGAGGTCACGCTGAAGGCCGCGGCGGTGGCCGAGCCGGGCACCGACGGCATCGACCTGGTCGCCACCGTGACCTGCGACGAGCCGTACACGGTCCCGGCCCGGGCCGGGGAGCGCCGGATCGTCGCCTACGACTTCGGGATCAAGCGCACCATCCTGCGCCACCTGTCGGGCCTGGGCGAGATCACGGTCGTGCCCGCGTCCACCTCCGCCGCCGACGTGCTGGCGCGCGAGCCCGACGGCGTGTTCCTGTCCAACGGCCCCGGCGACCCGGCAGCTGTCGGATACGCCGTCGACGCCATCCGGGGCCTGCTGGGCGAGGTGCCGCTGTTCGGCATCTGCCTGGGCCACCAGCTGCTGGGCACGGCGCTCGGCGCCACCACCCACAAGCTGGCGTTCGGCCACCACGGCGGCAACCACCCCGTGCGCCGCCTGGCCACCGGGCGGGTCGAGATCACCAGCCAGAACCACAACTACGCGGTGGCCGAGGGCACCCTCGGCGGCGAGGTCGAGGTCACCCACGTCAACCTCAACGACGGCGTCGTGGAGGGCATCCGGGCGACCGGGCTGCGGGCCTTCGGCGTGCAGTACCACCCCGAGGCCGGGCCGGGGCCGCACGATGCGGCCTACCTGTTCGAGGACTTCGCCGCCCTCGTCGACGAGAGCCGGGGGTCCTGAGTGCCCCGCCGCGACGACATCGAGTCGATCCTGCTCATCGGGGCCGGGCCCATCGTCATCGGCCAGGCCTGCGAGTTCGACTACTCCGGCACCCAGGCCTGCAAGGTGCTCAAGGCCGAGGGCTACCGGGTGATCCTGGCCAACTCCAACCCGGCCACGATCATGACCGACCCCGACTTCGCCGACGCCACCTACGTCGAGCCCCTCGACGCCGACCACCTGGCGTCGATCATCGAGCGGGAGCGGCCCGACGCGGTCCTGCCCACTCTGGGTGGTCAGACGGCGCTCAACCTGGCCATGGAGCTGGTCGACGCCAAGGCGGTCGGGGTGCCGGGCACGCCCGAGCTGATCGGCGCCAACGCCGAGGCCATCGCCACCGCCGAGGACCGCGAGCGGTTCAAGGAGGCGATGCAGGGCATCGGGCTCAGCGTGCCGCCCTCCGCCACCGCCCACAGCCTCGACGAGGCCATGGTCGCGGTGGAGCGCATCGGCCTGCCGGTCGTGATCCGGCCCGCCTTCATCCTCGGGGGCAAGGGCACCGGCATCGCCACGACGCCTGACGACTTCGCCCGCCTGGCCGCCACCGGCCTGGCCGCCAGCCCGATCAGCGAGATCCTCATCGAGCGCTCGATCGCCGGCTGGAAGGAGTACGAGCTCGAGGTCATGCGGGACCGGGCCGACAACTGCGTGGTCATCTGCTCGATCGAGAACCTCGACCCCATGGGGGTCCACACCGGCGACTCGATCACGGTGGCGCCGGCCCAGACGCTCACCGACGTCGAGTACCAGGCGATGCGGGACGCGGCGTTCGCCTGCATCCGCCGGGTCGGGGTGGAGACCGGCGGGTCCAACGTGCAGTTCGCCCTGGACCCGGCCAACGGCGACATGGTCATCATCGAGATGAACCCGCGCGTGAGCCGGTCCTCGGCCCTGGCGTCCAAGGCCACCGGGTTCCCGATCGCCAAGATCGCGGCCAAGCTGGCCGTGGGCTACACGCTGGACGAGATGCCCAACGACATCACCCGCAAGACGCCCGCCAGCTTCGAGCCCACGATCGACTACGTGGTCACCAAGGTGCCGCGCTGGGCGTTCGAGAAGTTCCCCGGGTCGCCGGGCGTGCTGGGCACGTCCATGCAGTCGGTCGGCGAGGCCATGGCCATCGGCCGGACGTTCCCCGAGTCGCTGCAGAAGGCGCTGCGCAGCCTGGAGCACGGCCGCGCCGGGCTCAACTGCGACCCGGGCGAGGCCGCCTTCGACGCCCTGGACGACGTCGAGCTGATCGACCGGGCCGCGATCGGCACCCCGGACCGGCCGTTCCAGCTGGAGGCGGCCCTGCGCCGGGGGATCAGCGTGGACTTCCTGGCCGCCTCGACCAAGGTCGATCCGTGGTTCCTCGACCAGATGTCGCGCATCGTGGAGGAGCGCTCCCACCTGGCGGGCGTCGGACTGGCGGGCATGGGGCGGCGGGACTGGCGCCGGGCCAAGCAGCTCGGCTTCTCCGACGCCCAGCTGGCGTTCCTCTGGAGCGAGGACGAGGCCGCGGTGCGGGCCGCCCGCCTGGCCGCCGGGGTCCGGCCCACGTTCAAGACCGTGGACACCTGCGGGGCCGAGTTCGAGGCTGCCACGCCGTACCACTACTCGACCTACGAGGACGAGGACGAGGTCACCGCCAGCGGGCGCCAGAAGGTGCTGATCCTGGGCTCGGGGCCCAATCGCATCGGCCAGGGCATCGAGTTCGACTACTGCTGCGTCCACGCCAGCTTCGCCCTGGCCGAGGACGGCTACGAGACCGTGATGCTCAACTGCAACCCGGAGACGGTCTCCACGGACTACGACACGTCCGACCGGCTCTACTTCGAGCCGCTCACGCTGGAGGACGCCCTCAACGTCATCGAGGCCGAGCAGGCCGCGGGCGACCTGGTGGGCGTGATCGTGGCCCTGGGCGGCCAGACGCCGCTCAAGCTGGCGGGCTCGCTGCCCGAGGGCCTGGTGCTGGGCACCTCGCCCGCGTCGATCGACCTGGCCGAGGACCGCGAGCAGTGGAACGCGCTGTGCTCGCGGCTGGAGATCCCCCAGCCGGCGGGGGGCACGGCCACCACGCTGGACGACGCCCTCGCCATCGTGGGCCGCATCGGCTATCCGGCCCTGCTGCGCCCCAGCTACGTGCTGGGCGGGCGGGCCATGGAGATCGTCTACGACGACGACGGCCTGCGCCGGGCCATGGCCGAGCTGGCCAGCTTCGGCAGCCTGGGCCGCGAGGGCGGGCTGTCCGCCTCCCGACCGGTGCTCGTCGACCGCTTCCTGGAGGACGCCACCGAGGTCGACGTGGACGCCCTGCGCGACCACACCGGCGACGTGCTGATCGGCGCGGTCATGGAGCACGTGGAGGA
>DATBGF010000070.1:0-17101 GCA_036558145.1 Acidimicrobiales bacterium | reverse complement strand
AAGTCGATCAGCGCCGCCCGGCCGTCGTCGCCGACGATCACGTTGCCGGGATGGATGTCGCGGTGCAGTACCCGGTGGGCGTGGAGCGTGGCGAGCCCGGCCGCCACGCCGGCCGCCGCCGTGAACGCGCGCTCCGGGTCGAGCGGCGCCACGCCGCGCAGTCCCAGTCCGTCCACCCACGACGCCGTGGCGTACAGCACGTCGGTGTCGCCACCGGACGGCGGCTCGCTGCGGAACAGTCCCGGGCCCCGGAACACCTCCAGCACCCGGGCCAGGTTGGGGTGCTCGACCTCGGCGAGCCGGCCCCAGCGCTCGCGCAGGCGCCGGAGCCGCTCGGCGCTCACGTCGTCGGTGCAGATCTTCAGCGACACCGCCCCCGCGTAGCGGACCGGGTCGCCGGGAAAGGTCCGGCGCTCGGCCCGCAGCACGTGGCCCTCGCCGCCGCGCATGGCCCGGATGTCGCTGATGACGTAGGCCCGCCGGTCGGCCGGTGGCCCGCAGTACCACCGGTCGCGCGGCGAGGCCGCATCGTCCGAATCCCCCAATTGTCCGCCTCCCGACTACCGGGAGAGCGCCCGCCGCGCTCTCCGTCGTGCCGTGCCTACAGGAGTATCGGGCGGCGATTACCCACGCAATAGCCGAGTTAGTGCGGCGTTAAAGGCGGCGGACCGGGCGCGGTAGTCGCGGTAGCGGTCGAAGCTCGGCGCGGCCGGGGAGAGCAGGACCACGCCGCCGGGCCGGGCCCAGTCGCAGGCGGCCTCGGTGGCGGCGTCGAGGTCCTCGTGCCCGGCCACCTCGGCCACCTCGGCGGCGGCGAGCGCGGCACGGATCCGGGGGGCGGCCTCCGACGCCAGCACCACGACCAGCGTGGGGTCGCGGCGGGCCGCCAGGCCGTGCGCCAGCGGGGCGTAGTCGATGCCCCGGTCCTGCCCGCCCACCAGCACGGCCACCCGGCGCCCGGGGAAGGCGTCCACCGCGGCCAGGGTGGGGAGCACGTTGGTGGACAGGCTGTCGTCCACGAACAGCACGCCGTCGCGCTCGCCGATCGGGCGGAGCCGGCTCTCCAGGTGCTCGAACCCGCCGGCCGCCTTGGCCAGCGCCTCGTCGTCGGCCGCCTCGGGCACGCCCAGCGCCACCAGGCAGGACCGGGCGATGCGGGCGTTGCGCAGGTTGTGCCGCCCGAGCAGCCCCAGCGGGGCGGACCAGCCCGGCGCCTCCCCCTCCGCCGCGCTGACCCACTCGACCCGGGGCCCGAGCGCGGCGCGCCGGTCCCGCAGCAGCTCGCTGTCGCCGTTGGCGATGGTGAGGTCCGCCCCCGGCCGGCTGCACAGCGACAGCTTGTCGGCGTAGTAGGTCTCGGGATCGCCCCGGTGCCAGGGCAGGTGGTCGGGGTGCAGCGAGGTCATGGCCACTATCGGGGGCGAGGTGGCCACGTCGGTCGCCTGGTAGCTGGACACCTTCACCATCCAGAAGTCGGCCTCGGCGGGCGCTTCCGGCGCCCAGGGCGGCAGGCCCAGGTTGCCCCCGGTCACGACCCGGTAGCCGAGGCCCGCCAGCAGGTGGCCGGCGACCGCGGTGGTCGTGGACTTGCCCTTGGTGCCCGTGATGCAGACGACCCGGTCCCGGTCGGCCTCCGCCAGCCACAGCCCCAGCCCGCCGGCCAGGGCCACGCCGGCGGCCGTGAGCGCCTCGGCCTCGTCCCCGTAGCGGCTGATCCCGGGTGACTTGACCACCACGTCGCAGCGGGCCAGCGCGTCGAGGCCCCCGTCCGCCGTGGCCAGGACCGGCCGGCCGTCGAGGCCGCCGCCGGGCGGCGCGTCGTCCACGAGCACCGGCGCCACGCCGAGCGAGTCGAGCTTGGCCAGGTTGGCGCGGCCCTCGACCCCGAGGCCCCACACCCCGACCGCCCGCCCGGCCAGGTCAGACCAGGAGATCGTCGGTCGCGTAGGCATCGGGCACGAAGTGGTCGCCCAGCGGATCCAGGAGCCGCTCGACCGCGGCGGCCGGCGGCAGGTCGGCACCGAGCCGGGCGACCAGCGCCTCCAGCACGGGCGTGCCGGCCCGGTCCGAGCGGAGGGAGGCCAGCGTCACCGCGGCGCGGCACTCGTCCACGTCGCCGACGCACTCCCACGGCTTGGCGTCGCCCGAGGTGCCGACCAGGTCCTCGAAGCGGTCGAGCAGGTCGAGGTCGTCGAGCGGCTCGCGCCCGCCGAACACGTCCCGCAGCGTGGCGGGGTCCAGGAACGGGGCCAGGATCAGGTCGATGAAGCAGCACTTGTCGCACCGGCCGCACCAGTGGTCGAGGCGCTGGGCGGGGTCGATGTGGAAGCCGCGGTTGCAGCTCTGGAAGCTGCGGTGATAGCGGCCCAAGGCCGCGAAGCGCTCGGCGATGAGCAGCTCGGTGTAGGGGCGCAGCCGGGAGAAGTAGTCGACCGTGCCGCCCAGCGACCCGGCCAGGACGGCCCGGAAGCCCGCCTCGAACGCCTCGCTCTTGGACCACTGGTGGTTGACGGTCCGCCCGGCCACCACGAGGTTGCCGGCCGACGACGACCACTCGTTGGACATGATCACGGCGTCCCGGTCGTGCAGCACTGCCGCCAGTACGGCCAGGGCGGAGATGATCCCGGTCACCGGGACGTGGCCGTTGAGGAACCCCAGCTCGCGGGAGCGCAGGACCTGGACGTCGATCTCGCGCTCGGCCCGCACGACGGGCAGGCCGGTCACCGCCGCCGGGCGCTCGATGGCGGCGAAGCGGTCGCCCGGCCGGCCCACGACGAACAGCGCGGGCTCGGCGATGGGCCGGACCAGCTCGACGGTGACGATCGAGTCGATGCCCCCACCGAAGGGGACGAGCGGCCGCTTGCCTCCCGCCCGGTCCGGTGCCGCCAGCGCCGGCTCGTCGAGGTCGGGAGCCTCGATGCGCAGGTCGGACAGGTCCAGGCCGTTGCGGTACGCGAACTCACCCAGCCCGTCCACGTAGAACGACCGCAGGAACTCCACCTCGCCCGGCCGCAGCGGCGTCCCGGGCAGCTCGACGACCGGTGGCGCCGCCGTCTTGTAGTACGACACGCCGGCCAGCAGGAACACCCACCGCGCCGCCTCTCGCGCCGCGGGCTCGTCCCAGCCGTCGCCGCCGGGGAACGTGAACCGCTCGGCGAAGCTCCGCTCACCCAGGGTGTACCGGCAGGTCAGCGTCCCGGCCTCGGGGTCGACGTCGAAGCCGTCGTAGCGGAAGGCGCTCATGGCGCCAGCCGGGCCAGGGCCGCGAACCGGCCGCAGGGCCGCTCGGCCCGGTCGCTGAAGAACGGCGTGCCCGGCCCGGTCCCGACCGCCGCGGTCTCGATCTGCGCCGTGGGCACGCCGGCTTCGACCAGCACCCGGCGGTTCGCCGCCCAGAGGTCGAAGCGCCAGTGGCCCGGCCCGTCCGGGGCCAGCACGTCGCCCGCATCCCCGCCGAAGGCGTGGCGCGCCGCCTCGGCGACCTCGTCACCCACCTGGTAGCGGGCCGCCTCGACCGCGGGACCGATCCCCGCGACGACGGCCGCGGGCTCGGCCCCCAGGCCGGCCATGGCCTCGACCGCGGCCTGCGCCAGCCGGGCCACGGTGCCCCGCCACCCGGCGTGCACGACGGCCAGCACCCGCGCCCGGGGCTCGAACAGGACCAGCGGCACGCAGTCCGCCACCATGATCGCCAGCCCCACCCCGGTCGCTGCGGTGACCATCGCGTCGCACGCGGGCGCGCCTTCGGCCCCAGTCGTGCCCCGGCCCCGGTCGGCCGGCCCGACGACCGCCACCTCGCGCCCGTGCGTCTGCGACGCGAACACGCAGTCGCCGAGGTCCAGCCCCAGCGCCGCCGCGGCCCGCCGCCGGTTCTCGATCACGCACGCTGGGTCGTCCCCGACGTGCAGCCCCAGGTTCAGGCTGGCATACGGCCCCGCCGACACCCCGCCGTCCCGGGTGGTGACCAGCGCATCCACCCCCAGCCCGTCGAACACGGGCCAGCGGAAGGTGGCGGTAGCAGGCACGGTCGGCGACATGGGACGCGCCAGCGTACCGCCCGGCCACCGGCGGCCGGACGGTACGCGCGGCGCTCAGGCCAGGAGGTACTCCATGATCCGGCCCAGCGTCTCGGCCTGCTCGGCCGGCGTGGCGAGCTGCTCGATGCCGAAGCCGAGCAGCACCGTGTCCGCGGTGGTCACGCCCGACGCGACCTCGACCAGGGTCGTCGAGATCACGAACTCGGCGGCGGACGGGGCACTGCCCGGAGGCGCCCCCTCGACAGTCCACAGGCTGGGATCGGTCTCGAACCCGTCGGCGCTGAGCACGCCGCCGGTGGTGGTGATGCGGGTGTCGTCCACGAACACGCCGATCCCCCCGGAGCCCGGGTCGGTCACGTAGCTGATCTTCAGGTCGACCGACTGCCCCGCGTAGGCCGAAAGGTCGGCCCGCACCTGGGTCCAGCCCCCGGAGTCGCCGGTGAACGAGTTCCACTGCCCGGTGGTCCCCGAGGACTGGCACAGCGGCTGGTCGAGGGTCAGGTAGTGCTCCAGGAACGGGTGCATGTCCAGCAGGAACTCGTCCTCGCACTGGGTCGGCGGGTCGGTGGAGGTGCCACCGTTGGCGTCGGGGAGCGTCGTCCAGTTGTCGGTGCCGCTGGGCGCGGCCTCGATGATGACGTGGTCGAAGCCCAGCTCGGTGCTGAACGACAGCGCGAACTCCAGCGCCGGGGCCTCGGCCGCGGGCACGCCCGACAGGTCCACCGTGCGGGCCAGCCGGGTGTAGCTGGCGTCCTGGTGGAGGGCGCCGGCGTAGCGCTCGCCCTCGAAGGGCCCGAACGGGCTCACGCCTCCCGCACCCAGGTAGGTGCTGTTCTGGCTCCCGGCGAACAGCGGGAACTGGTCGGGCGGCAGCACGTCGCTGGTGAGCGTGAACGCGCCCGCCTCGTCCAGCGGGTTGTCGACCACGGCCTGGCCTCCGAGGTCGGCGGTCAGGCCGTCGAGCGGCGCCCCGGTCCCGGCCACGCCGACGGGATCGCTCAGCGTCGTGCGGGCGAACGCGCCCAGGTAGTACTGCGAGAAGTCGTCCGCCAGCAACAGGCAGTCGCTGAAGAAGTCGACCGTCACCACGCAGTCCTCGGTCGGGGCCCCGTCGAGCCCGTAGTAGATGCCCCCGATCGAGCCGCCGAGCAGCCCGAAGTACTGGGCCGTCTCGCCGGTGTGGACCAGCTTGCCGCCCTCGTTCAGGTAGTCCCGCACCGCCATCGTGAGGAACTGCTGGCGTTCCGCCACCGCCAGGTCGGGCAGCGGCCCGAACAGGAAGGTGTCGGTGATCTCGTCCTCGGGGTCCTGCGTGAGCCGGTTGTCGCCCAGCTCCCACACCACCGCGTCGAAGTGGCTCAGCACCCCCAGGGGGTGGGGCACGCCCTGGGCGTCCACGTCCCAGGTGGCGTGGCTCACGCCGCTGGAGTCGAGGGCGGCCTCGTACTCGTCGGTGTACTTGGGCGCGGTCGTGCCCGCCGGGTAGGTCGGGTTGACGCCGGTGTAGTCCTCGTTGGCGATGATGAGGGCCTGCGCCCCGGAGTCGGACGCGAGCGTGTACGTGAAGTGCTCGCTCTCGACCTTGCCCTGCCCGCCCTTCTTGGCGCTGAACCACACCTCGACCGAGTCTCCCGGGGAGGCCCCGGTGACCGTGCCCCGGTACTCGGCGTAGTAGCGGTCGTTGTCGTTCCCGTAGCGCTCGCCTCCGGCGAACTCCGACACGGACACCTTCTGCACGGGCCCGCCGTTGATCGAGTAGTGCATGAACCGGTTCGCCTGGTCGCGCCGGGCGATGACCGCCACCGGCTGCGGATCGCCGTAGGACACGTCGAACGGGTCGATCACGAAGTCGGGCACCGTGCGGCCCACCACGGAGATGGGGTTGTCGGGGTCGGCGGCCGAGCGGGCGGTGGCGATGGCGAAGGGGATGTTCTTCTCGAACTCGGCCTGGACCAGCGCCTCGTCGTCGGGGAACTCGAACACGCTGCCGCAGTCCTCGGGCAGGACCGCGTCGTTCGGGTCGGAGTTGGCCGCGGTCTCGCACGTCGACATCTCGGGCGTGAACGCCAGCGTCCCGTAGGTGTGCTGCGCGTGCTCGGTGGTCTCGCCGTTGGTCGTGTACAGCTCGGCCGAGATGTCGGGGTCGTAGCCGGGCACGGCCGGGTTGGCGTCGTCGCCCGCCATCACCTCGTACAGGGCGTCGTCGGGCGTCGGCGTGGACACCTGCCAGCCGGTGCCGTACAGCAGCAGCTCGGCGGCCGAGTGGTAGTTGATGAGGAACTCGAAGCCCACGCGCTGCATCAGGCCGTCGAGCGCCCGGGTCTCGGGCTCGGACTGGGGCGAGGGACCGCGGTAGGTCTCGCTGGTGAGGATGTCGGACGAGCCCTCGTTGTCGTAGCCCCACTTGGTCGCGTAGTTGCGGTTGGGGTCGACGCCGTCCACGCCGGTGATCACGCCGTCACCGTCGTTGTCGGCCAGGTTCTTGCGCCACAGCCGCTGGTCGGGCTGGAACGTGAAGTCGTAGCCGTCGGGGTTGGCCACCGGCACGAACCACAGCTCGCTGGAGTTGACCAGCTTCTTGATCGTCTGGTCGCTGGGGTAGTTGTCGATGATGTAATGGACCAGCCGGCGGTTCATCTCCGGGGTGATCCACTCCCGGGCGTGCTGGGCGCTGACGAACAGGGTGGCGGGCTTGGAGCCGTCCTGCTCGCGGCTGGCCTTGCGGGCCACCTTGAGGGCGATGATGTCCTGGCCCTGGACCGTCTGGCCGATCACCACCAGCTTGGTGATGTCGGGGTTGTCGGCCGCGATCTGCTCGTACTCCTGCTTGAGGCCGCCGTCGCCGCTGTAGGGGCGGAACACGTTGAAGCCCGCCTCCGCCTGCAGCGTGGCCGCCTCGGCCACGGTCTGGCCGTCGATCAGCTTCGGCTCCAGCTCCACGCCCGCGTCGGCCAGCTCGGTCGCCTGCTCGGGGCTCAGCACGACCTCGACGTCGGCCTGGTTGCCGCTGGCCGCCTTCACGGTCATCTCGTGGGGATCGACGCCTGCGGCGCGCAGCGTCCCGATCTCGCCGAGGTCGATGGTCCCCTGGAACACGTCGAGGTGGTCGCTCCCGGCGACCGCCGGGGCGGGCGGGGGTGGGGACGAGATCCGCGCCGGTGCCGCCCCCGCCGGAGCGACCCCCAGTGCTCCGACCAGCATCCCCGTGGCCGTGACCGCGACAGCCCACAACTTCGTCCGCATGGTGCCACCCTCCTGGGCAAAGTTGGCGCCAGGGTAGACCGCTGCGTCAGAGCGTGGCGGCCAAAGACTCCACCGCGTCGTCGGCCGACCACACGCCCACGTCGAGGACCAGCGCGCGCTTGAGGAACAGGTGGGCGTCGAGCTCCCAGGTGAAGCCGATGCCGCCGTGGACCTGTATGCAGGCCCTGGTGGCCCGGTCGGCGGCCCGGGAGGCGACGATGCGGGCGGCGTCCACCGCGCGGCCGGCCTCGCCGCCGGCTTCGTCCATCGCGACGCCCGCGGCGGCCACCGCGGCGCGGGCCACCTCGACCGCCACGCAGGCGTCGGCGAGGAGGTGCTTGAGCGCCTGGAAGCTGCCGATCGGCCGGCCGAACTGGACCCGGCCCTGGGCGTAGTCCGTCGCCATCACCAGCGCGCCGCCGGCCAGTCCCACCTGGAGCGCGGCGGCCAGCAGCCCCGCGTCCCGGCGCAGCCGGACGGCCAGGTCGGGGCCGCCCACCGGCTCGCCCTCGGGCAGCTCGTCCACGACGTCGACGGGGGTCAGCGGGTCCAGGGGCCGGGACACCGGGCGGCCCGCGGCGGCGTCGGGCGGTCCGGCCAGAGCGACGCCGTCGGGGGAGACGACCAGCAGTGCGTCCAGCCCGGCCCGGTGCTCGACGAAGGCCGGGCGGCCCGCGGGCACCAGGCCGACGGCCGCGTCGCCGGTCCCGGCCGCGCCGGCCACCGCGACGTCGAGGCCCGCGGCCAGGAACGTGCCGATCAGGGGGCCCGGCACGGCCGCCCGGCCCAGCTCCTCGAACACCAGCGTGGCCTCGGCCGTCCCCAGGCCCACGCCGCCGCGGGCCTCGGGCACGGTGAGCGAGAACGTGCCCAGCTCGCCCAGCGCCCGCCACAGGTCGCGGTCCACCGCGCCCGGCTGCCCGGCCGCGGCCCGGCGGGCCTCGGGCGTGACCCGGTCGGCCAGGAAGCGGGCCAGCTCGGCGGCCAGCGCCGCCTGGTCGTCGGTCGGTTCGAGGTCCATCAGCGCTCCTTGGGCAGGCCGAGGAGGCGCTCGCCCACGATGTTGCGCTGGATCTGGGCGGTGCCCGCGGCGATCGACAGCGACAGCGAGTAAAGGGTCTGGCCGACGTGGTCGACCTGGCGGGCCGACACGCCGGTGGGGTCGTCCAGCGCCAGGCGGGCCCGGCCCAGCAGCCGCAGGGCGACCTCGCCCATGCGCTCGCGGGTCTCGTGGTAGGCCAGCTTGAACACGGACCCGCCCACGCCCGGGTTGCCGTGGCGCGCGGCCCGGGAGACGTTGCGCTTGGTCAGCGCCCACTCGGCGTCGAGCTCGGCCCGCAGCACGGTCAGCTCCCGGCGGATGCCGGCGTCGTCCCAGGCCGTGCCGTTCCCCAGCGGCGTCTTGCGGGCGATGTCGACCAGGTCGGCCAGCAGCCGCATGGATCCCAGCAGCTCGCTGACGAAGGCGGTGCCCCGCTCGAAGCCGAACGTGACCATGGCGACCCGCCAGCCGTCGTTCTCGGCGCCCAGCACGTTGGAGACCGGGATCCGGACCTCGTCCAGGAACATCTCGCTGAACTCGCTCTCGCCCGTCAGCGTGCGCATGGGCCGGACCTCGATGCCGGGCGAGTCCATCGGCATGACCATCCAGGTGATGCCGCGATGCTTGGGCGCTTCCGGGTCCGTCCGGGCCAGCAGCTCGCAGTAGTCGGCCACCTGGGCGTGCGAGGTCCAGATCTTCTGGCCGGTCACCACGTAGTGGTCGCCGTCGCGGACCGCCCGGGTGCGCAGCGAGGCGAGGTCCGAGCCGGCTTCGGGCTCGGAGAACCCCTGGCACCAGACGTGGTCGCCCCGCAGGATCGGCGGCAGGTACCGGGCCCGCTGCTCGGGCGTGCCCTCGGCGCCGATGGTGGGACCGGCGTGCAGCGTGGACACGAAGCAGCAGCCGACGTAGGGCGCCCCCGCCCGCTCGGTCTCCTCCAGGAAGATCAGCTCCTCGGACGGGGTGGCGCCCCGGCCGCCGTACTCCACGGGCCACGAGATGCCCGCGTAGCCCGCGTCGTGGAGCCCTCGCTGCCAGCCGGTGTCGTAGGCCCGCTTGGCCGCCCAGTCCTCGAACGGCGGCTGTGGGGGCAGGGCCGGCAGGGTGGCGTCCAGCCACGCCCGCAGCTCGGCCCGGAACTCCTGCTCCTCGGCGGTCTCCCTCAACCTCACGCGGCGTTCCCTCCCACGAGCCCTCCCCGGTGGCGCGAACCGTGGTTCAAAGTAGTGGACGGGTGTTGTGGCCTCCGCACCCGAGGTCTGGTCCGGAGCGGCCCTGGATACGATCCGCAGCGTGCGGCGTGACCCCCAGAGCCACCCGCGGCGCCGCCGCACCTGGCCGCAACGGCTGGCCATCGTGGCCGGCTGCCTGTCCTCGCTCGCCCTGGTCGCCGCCTCCGCCGGGCTGGGCTACGTGCTGCGCAAGGCGGAGCGGCTGCCCCGGGTCGAGCTGACCGGCGTCCTGGACGCGCCGACCGAGTCCGGCGGGCCCGAGAACTACCTGATCGTCGGGGTGGACAGCGCCGCGGGGCTGCCCGGCAACGACCCGGTCCGCATCGGTCGGGACGTGACGCTGCACTCCGACACGATCATGATCCTGCGCATCGACCCGGCGTCCGAACGGGCCGCGCTGCTGTCGCTGCCCCGCGACCTGTTCGTCCCCATCCCCGGCACCGGGACGTCGCGCCGCATCAACATCGCCATCGAGCAGGGCGGTGCCCCGCTGCTCATCAAGACCATCGGCGAGAACTTCGGCATCCCCATCAACCACTACGTGCAGGTCGACTTCGCCTCGTTCCGCGGCCTGGTCGAGGCCATCGACGGCGTCCCCGTCTACATCCCCCGACCGGCCCGCGACGCCCAGGTGGGCCTCGACTTCCCCGACGTCGGCTGCCACATGCTCGATCCCACCGAGGCGCTGGCCTACGTCCGCTCCCGCCACTACCAGGAGCTGATCAACGGCCGCTGGGTCGAGGACCCCCGCTCGGACCTGGGCCGCATCGCCCGCCAGCAGGACTTCATCCGCCGGGCGCTGAGCCGCGCCATCGACCGGGGCGCCCGCAACCCCGGCACTCTCGACCAGCTCATCGACGTGGGCCTCTCGGGCGTGACGGTCGACAGCGAGCTCACCGCGGGCAACATCTTCGACCTGGGCCGGCGCTTCCGGTCGTTCAACCCCGACAGCCTGCTCACCTACTCGGTGTCCGGCACGCCGGACACGGTCAACGGTGCCGCCATCCTGCGCCTCAACGAGGGCCCGGAGACCGAGGCCACCCTGTCCATCTTCCGGGGCGGCGCCAGCGCCGAGCTCCCGCCCGCGGCGGTGCGGCTCACCGTGCGCAACGGCACCGGTGCCAGCCAGCAGGGGGCCGACGCCACCGCCGCGCTGCGGGCCGTCGGGTTCAACGCCACCGTGTCGGGCGACGAGCCCGGCGGGGGAGCGGACGGCACGGTGATCCGGTACCCACCGGACCAGTCCGGCGCCGCCGACCTCGTCGCCCGCTGGCTGGCCGGCGGGGCCCGGCTCGAGCCCACCGACGGCGCCACCGGCATCGAGCTGGTGACCGGGACCGACTGGCAGGGCGTCCGGGACACGCCCGCCCCGGCCACGTCGACCACCACGGAAGCGACGCTCCCGGCAGGCACCTCGACCACCACGAGCACCCCGTCGACGGGGAATCAAACCACGACCTCTCTGGATCTGGCATCGTTCGATTGCTGAGAACGAGAGCTGGGGGCTGTGGGAGCCGACGAGACGACAGAGATCGACACCGACACCGAACCCGAGACATCCAGCGACAACGAGACCGCCGTCCCGGCGCCGACGACGACCGCCGACCTGGACCGACTGATCGAGGACGTCGACGACGTCCTGCGGGCCCCGCCCGCCCCGGTGGAGCCCTCGCCCCCCGTCGTGCGGCGCAAGCCGTCGTGGCAGACCCGCAAGCTGGGCTACCTGCCCGGCCTCGACGGGCTGCGGGCGCTGGCCGTCGGGCTGGTCGTCGCCTACCACCTCGGCTACTCGCGGGTGGCCGGGGGCTACATCGGCGTCGAGCTGTTCTTCGTGCTGTCCGGCTGGCTGGTGTGCGCGCTGCTGGTCAACGAGCACCAGCGCACCGACGGCATCGCGCTGCGGGACTTCTGGGTGCGGCGGGCCCGGCGCCTGCTGCCCGCGCTGGGGGCGGTGGTGGTGGGGACGCTGGCGTGGGCCAGCGTGGCCCAGCCCTCCCGCCTGGCCGAGCTGCGCAGCGAGGCGGTGGCCGCCGTCGGCTACCACCTCAACTGGCGGCTCATCGCCGACCACCAGTCCTACTTCCAGGCGGCCGCCGGTCCCTCGGCGCTGAACCACCTGTGGTCCCTGTCGATCGAGGAGCAGTTCTACCTGGTGTTCCCGCTGCTGTGCGGGGTGGTGCTCGTGCGGGTGGGCCGCAAGCCGGCGGTCGTCGTCGCCCTGGCCGGCGCGGTCGCGGCCACGGTGCTGCGCTTCGTGCTCGCGAGCGGCGGCGGGGACCCGACCCGCCTCTACTTCGGGACCGACACCCGGGCCGCGGGGCTGCTGGCCGGCGTGGCCCTCGGGCTGTTCTGGACGCCCAACCGGCTGCGTCCCCACGCGGGGCGGGTGTTCGTCGCCGCGCTCGACGCGGTGGCCGTCACCGCGGCCCTGGTCGTGGGCTGGTACGCCTTCGCGCTGACCGACCGCGACGGCGCCGCGTTCCGCTACGGCCTCACCGCGGTCGAGCTGGCCACACTGGCGCTCATCGCCGTCGCGGTCTACCCGGCGCCGACCCGCACCGCCCGGCTGCTGGCCGCCTCGCCGCTGCGCTGGGTGGGGCAGCGGTCCTACGGCATCTACCTCATCCACTGGCCGGTGATCGTGTTCACCGCCGCCGCGCCGGGCGAGCAGCCGGAGACGCCGCTGAAGGTGGCGACCCAGCTGGCCCTGGTCGTCGGGCTGGCGGCCCTGTCCTACCGGTTGATCGAGCAGCCGGTGCGCCACCGCGGCTTCGGCGACGCGGGCCGCGACGCGCTGGCCCGCGTGACCCGGATCGTCCAGGGCCGCCCGCTGGCCGGCCTGGCCACCCTGGCGGGGGTCGTGGTCGTGCTGGGCCTGGCGGGGAGCGTCGGCAACGACGTGCTGACCGCCGCCACCCCGGAGGCGGCCCAGCCCGCCCAGGTCCGCATCACGGCGACGTCCACGACCGTCCCGGCCACCACCACGACGGCCGCCGCCGCGGCCGCGCCCGTGGCCACCGTCCCGGCCACCACCGTCCCTGCGCCCGCGCCGGGGGTGCCGCCCGGCGGGTTCACCGCCATCGGCGACTCGGTGCTGGTGGGAGCGGGCCCGGCCCTGTCGGCGCGGCTGGGCGGCGGCGTGACGATCGACGCCGCCATCGGCCGGCAGATGAGCGAGGCCGTCGATGTCGTGCACGCCCTCGACGCCCAGGGGCTGCTGGGCCACGTCGTGCTGCTCCACCTGGGCAACAACGGTCCGTTCTCCGCCTCCCAGATCGACGACGTGCTGGCGGCCATCGGCCCCGACCGCCAGGTGATGCTGGTCAACGTGGAGGTGCCGCGGCGCTGGGAGGGCGACGTCAACAACCAGCTGGAGGCGGCGGTGGCCCGCCATCCCAACGCCCGCCTGGTGGACTGGTGGTCCCTGGTGACCAGCGAGAGTGGCCTGACCCGGGAAGACGGGTACCACTTGACCGCCGCCGGCGCCGAGCGTTTCACAGACCTGGTCGTGGGCCAGATCCCGACGGCCTGACCCGAGGGAGGCAACGGTGCCCCGATCCGATACGACGTTGGACGAGGCCACGACCAGCATCAACCCGACGGTCGCCCGCCTCGGGACCTACGCCTGGAAGCTGATCGGCATCGGCCTCGTGGGCTGGGCGCTGCTCAAGCTGCTCAACGCCCTGTGGGTCCTGGTGCTGACCGCGGCCGTCGCCGTGCTGCTGGGACGGGCGCTCGATCCGGTGGCCGCCGCGCTGCGCCGGCGGGGGATGCGGCGGGGCCTGGTGGCGTTCGTGACCCTGTTCGGCTTCCTCGCGATCCTGGCGGGGATCGTGTCGCTGCTCGTGCCGGCGATGGTCAACGAGTTCAGCGACCTGGGCCCGACGCTGGACAACGCGGTCAACGACGTCGAGGACTGGCTCGTGAACGACAGCCCGTTCGACATCTCCCGCAAGGACATCAACGACTTCCGGGACGAGGCGGGCGACCGGGCGCGCGACGCGCTGGAGCGCCAGAGCGGTGCGGTCGTGTCGGGCACGGTCGTGGTGTTCGAGGTGATCACCGGCCTGGTGCTGGCCATCCTCTCGACGTTCTTCCTGCTCAAGGACGGCGATCGCTTCTGCGCCTGGATGCTCGGGCACTTCCCCGAGGAACGCCGCCCGCTCGTCAGCCGGCTGGCGGCGCGCGCCTGGCGGACGCTGGGCGGCTACCTGCGGGGCTCGGCCATGCTGGGGGTGATCGAGGGCATCATCATCGGCGGCACGGTCTGGATCGTGGGCGGCGCGCTGGCGGTGCCGGTGGCCATCATCACGTTCTTCGCCGCCTTCGTGCCCTTCGCCGGGGCCGTCGTGGCCGGTGCCGTCGCGGTCCTGGTCACGCTGGTCACCGCCGGCTTCGGGGAGGCGGTCATCGTGCTGATCGTGGCCGTGCTGGTCCAGCAGTTCGACAACGACCTGCTCGCCCCGGTCGTCTTCGGCAAGTCGCTCGAGCTCCACCCGCTCGTCGTGCTCGGCGCCCTCGTGGCGGGCAGCACGCTGTTCGGGCCGTTCGGGGCGGTCCTCGCCGTCCCGGTCAGCGCGATGGTCATCAACGTCATCGCCGAGTCCCGCAACAACGAGGGGTCGGTCGACCCGCTCGCGGCCCCGACCTCCGCCGATCCCTAGCCGGTCAGCTCCTCTTCCGGGTCGGCGGCCTGGGCCTCGACCTCGGCTTGGGCGGCGACGGTGCGGTCGCGCTCCTCCTGGAGGGCGGTGAGGACGGCCATCATGATCTTCTGCATGTCGTCGTCGAGGAACTTGCGGGCCCGCCACAGGACGATGGCGCCGAGGTAGGAGAGCGGCGAGACCACCAGCAGGGCGACCCGCAGGTTCTCGTCGTAGAGGCTGGAGATGCCGGCCACCACGAACGGGGCCGCGGCCTGGCCGGCCACCACGGCCACCAGGTTGAACGCACCGAAGCCGGTGCCCCGCAGGTGCGCCGGCAGCGCGTCGGTGAGGCCGGCGCGCAGGCTGGGGATGGACATGGAGTCCACGAACAGGCCCACCAGCTGGAGCCCGAAAGCGGCGAGCATGGCGGTCAGGCTGTAGCTGGCCGGCCGGATGAGGAAGGACGCGGTGAAGAACGTCGTCCCGATGAACAGGAACACCGCCGGCAGGGCCAGGCGGCCACCTTGGATGCGAGGCGCCCAGCGGTCCGCCACCCGGCCGCCGATGAGGATGCCGGGGACGCCGGCCAGGATGGCCAGCGCCATGAACCACGCCTCTCCGTCGCCCTCGGCCACGTGCAACTGGCGGATGTAGTACTGCGCCAGCCACGCCGACATGGCGGTGACCGTGAACAGCAGCGCGGCCACGCCGACCAGCGCGTAGCGCATCGTGCGGATCCGCAGCACGGTGCGCATGTCCGCCCGCAGGCCGTCGATCATGTCCACCAGGAACCGGCGGAAGCCGTGCTCGAACAGGTGGACCTTCTCGCCGTCGCTGTGCTGGATCTCCCCGCCGCCCAGGGCCGCCATCAGGTCGGCCGTGCCCCGCTTGGGCTCGCGCAGCTGGAGCACCAGCAGCGCCACCAGCAGGCCCGGGAGGGCGGAGACCAGCAGGGCCCAGCGCCAGCCGAAGGCGAGGCCCAGCGCTCCGCCCAGCGCCACGCCGACCCCGGTGCCCACGAACAGCATGACCATCTGGATCGAGAACGCCTTGCCCCGCCGCTCGGGCGGGTAGTAGTCGCCCAGCAGGCTGGCCGCCGACGGCTCGCTGACGGCCTGGCCGAAGCCGAGCAGCGAGCGCAGCCCCACGAGCATGCCGAAGCTCGTGGCGCCGGCCCCGGCCGCGCTGAGGCCGGACCACACCACGACCGTGGTCCCGATGGCCTTGGTGCGGTTCCAGCGGTCGGCCAGGTAACCGGCGGGGACCGTGATGAGGCCGTTGAACAGCAGCTGCATCGACAGCAGCACCCCGATGGCGAAGTCACCCACCCCGAAGTGGGTTTCGAGCGGGTCGATGAGGCCTCGGACGATGCTCTTGTCGATCTCGTCCATGAGCACGACGAGCCCGAGCACCCACATGGGCTCCCGGAACAAGCGGGGCAGGCGGCGCACGGGCAAGATTCTGCACTGTCTGTGCAGGTCTATGCTCGGTCATGGTTGGTGACCAGGGGGACTGCCGAGGGGAGTGGTGATGGAGCAGTCGGCGATCGAGGTCGCGGAGTCCGTGCGCCGCGGCGAGCGCAAGGCCGTGGAGGTGCTCGACGAGGCCCTGGCGGCCATCGCGGCGGGCAACGACGAGCTGGGCGCGTTCGTCCACGTGGACGAGAGCCTGGCCCGGGCTGCGGCCGAGGCCGTCGACGCGGCCGTGGCCGCCGGGCACGACCCGGGGCCGTTCGCCGGCGTGCCCATCGGGGTGAAGGACCTGGAGGACTGCGCCGGCATGCCCACCACCCACGGCTCGCTGCCCTACGTGGGGCGGGGCCCGGTGGCGGAGGACTCGATCCACGTGGCGCGGCTGCGGGCCGCGGGCGCGGTCCCCGTGGGCAAGACCGCGGCGCCCGAGTTCGGCACGCTCAACTTCACCAAGACCAAGGCCTGGGGCGTGGCCCGCAACCCGTGGGACCCGTCCCGCACGCCCGGCGGGTCCAGCGGCGGCAGCGCGGCGGCGGTGGCCGCGGGCTGGCTGCCGGCCGCCACGGCCAGCGACGGCGGCGGCTCCACCCGCATCCCGGCGAGCTTCTGCGGCCTCGTGGGGTTCAAGCCCAGCTTCGGCCGCATCCCCGATCCGTCGCCCGGCACGTCCCACACCGCGGTGTACGGCCTGCTCACCACGACCGTCGCCGATGCCGCCCGCCACCTGGACGTGGCGTCGGGCCCCGACGACCGCGACCGCATGTCCCTGCCCCGCCCGCTGGTGGGCTACGAGTCGGCGGCCGAATCGCTGCCCGTCGAAGGCCTACGGGCCCGGTGGACGGCCGACATGGGCTTCGCCCTGGTCGACCCCGAGGTGCGCGAGCTGACCGAGGCCGCCGCCCGCCGCCTGGCCGAGGCCGCGGGGCTGGTGCTGGACGACGAGCCGGTGGCCCTGACCGACCCGGTCAAGGCGTGGCTGGGCATCGGCCCCACCGGCCTGTGGCACCGGATGGAGCCGGGCATGTGGCCGGGCGTGGCCGGCGACCTCACCCGCTTCAGCCGGTCCGTGCTCGAGCAGACCGAGCGCGAGACGGTGCCCCAGGTGGCGCGGGCCGAGCGGCGCCGCTACCAGCTGGAGCAGGAGGTCGCCGCGCTGATGGCGGAGGTCGACGTGCTGATCAGCCCGACCACCGCGGTGGTGGCGTTCCCGGCCGAGGGCCCGCCCCCGGACACGATCGACGGCCGGCCGGCCAAGCCGCTGGGGGCGTCGGCGACGCCGTTCACCATGCTGGCCAACCTGTGCTGGAACCCGGCGGTCTCGGTGCCGGCGGGGACGAGCTCGGGGGGCCTACCCGTGGGCCTGCAGATCATGGCCCGCCGGCATCACGACGAGATCCCGCTGCGGCTGGCCCGCATCTGGGAAGAGACC
>DATBGF010000069.1:0-9499 GCA_036558145.1 Acidimicrobiales bacterium | reverse complement strand
ACCGACTCGCAGGTGACCCGGAAGGGGTCTCCCAGGCCCACGTCCCCGGGATGGATCGCCGGCAGTGACACCAGGTCCGGGTCGGGGATGGCCGTGAGGTCGACGGCCGGGGTCTTGACCAGGGCGCCGCCGGCATCGACGGAGGTCAGGTCGACCACGTAGACGCTGCGGAACAGGGCGTTGAGCCCCCGCCCGCCGTCGCGCTCGACGACCAGGATGTGGTGCCGGTCGATGCCCCACATGTCGGCCACCATGTACGCCGGCTGCTCGGTGCGGTACTCCCAGGTCCGGCCGGTGAAGGCCTTGTCCCGGGTGCTGAACTCGAACACGATCCGCCGGGTCGACGGGGCCTCGGCCACGGTGGCGCCCTCCAGCGTGGGGTAGAGGAACGCGCCGTTGGGGCTGATGGCCATGGCCTCGAAACCCCGGCTGTTCGGCTGGGTGGCCGGCCGGCCGCCGAGGAACGGGTTGTTCGGCGACATCAGGCCGCCCGGCGTGGCGAACGGCGCGTCGAGCAGGCGGCCGGTGGCGTCGAAGTGCAGGATCCACGGGCCGAACTCGTCGCCCACCCACAGGTCGCCGTCGCTGCCCCGCTGCAGGGACTCCGGGTCGATGTCGCCGCCGGTCAGCAGCCGGTCCGCGCTCGCTTCGTTCACGATGGGGAACCCGATCCGGTGGTCGGGATCGCGGAACGAGATGAACTGGCCCGCGCCGGTGTCGACCGCCATCGTGCCGCTGCCGCCGCGGGCGGTCTTGAAGTCGGGCCGCACGTAGTAGGCCCGGATCAGGAAGTCGGCCGAGTTGTTCTTGGCCCCGAACCCGTTGTCGGGCATCGCCAGGAACTCGCCCGGATGGCGGCCCGCGACCACGGCCGAGAAGCCGAGGACGCCCTGGCTCGGACGCGGGAGCAGGATCCCGTTCTGCACGCCGCCGGGGACGACGAGCGCCCCCGTAGGCGGGCCGTCGGCCAGGGTGTCGGCGGGTAGGACCGCCCGACCCACGAGCGCCGGACCTTCGTCGCCGCTCGCCTGGGCCATGGCGGAAGGGAGGGCCATCGTCGCCGCCAGCGCGACGACGACGGCAGTGAACAGCCTGGGGTGCATCTCCGGCTCCTCTCGTCCGTGATGGGAACGGCACCGAGCGTGCGCCTCCCGGCGTCCCGGGTGCAGGAGGCCGAGGTCCCGGCTCGGTCCCGGGCGCGAATCGGGACGCGGGTACCATTCGGCCGGGACACCGGCCGCCCTAGGTTCTGGCGCAGGCCCGGAGGTGTGCGGATGCAGCAGCCCGTCGATCGCTCGACGACGCGACCGGCGTGGGCGCGTCCCGGGCCGGCGTGGGTCGCCGCCGCGGTCACCGCGCTCGTCGTCGCCAGCGGCGCGGTCGTGGTCGCGCTGCGGGCCGCCAACGAGGGCCGGGAGCCGGAGGGCCAGAACTGGTGGCTCGTGGCCTGGCTGCTGACCGGCCTCACCTACTCGCTCGCCGGCACGCTCCTGCTGGCGAGGCCGGGCCGGCGGGCGCTGGGCGCCGCCCTGACCCTGGTCGGCGTGAGCGCTCTGGTCGTGGCGGTCTCCGTGCAGTACCGCGGCTACGAGGCGTCCATCGGGGGACCGCCCCGCTGGCCCTGGCTGGCGGATGCCGACGCCTGGGCCCGCCCCCTCGCCGCCGCGCTGCTGGTGGCGCTGGTCCCGCCGCTGTTGATCCTCGCCCCGCGCTCGGACCGGCGGGCCGCCGCAGGCATCGCCGCCGCGGTGACCGCCACCGTCGTGCTCGTGGTGGCGAGTGCCGCCGACTGGCAGCCGGTGGACGTGGTGGCGGCCTGGATCGTGGCCGGCCTCGGCCTGGTCTGGATCGCGGTGCTGGGCCTCGAGTGGTGGCGCGGGCGCGGCGTCGCCGGCGATCCGCTCGCCGGGTGGCTGCTGGTGGGAGCGGTGGTGGCGTGGCTGGCGGTCGTGCCCAGCGGCCTGGACATCGTGGACTGGTCCCTGGCGGGCCACGACGTGGTGTGGGCGCTCCTGCTGATCGCCACCGTCCCGCTGCTGGTCGTGGGCGCGCTGATCGGCGAGCTGCGGCGGGTGCCGTCGGACGCGGAGGAGCTGTCCCACCGGGGCCTGGAGTGGGCCCTGTTCGCGGCCGGGATCGTCGTGATCTACACGGTGCTGGTGGCCGGGCTGGGCCGGCTCGTCGGCGGCAGCGGGCCCACCTGGCTGCTGGTGGCCGGCACCGGCGCCATCGCGCTGGCGATCGAGCCGGCGCGCCGGCACATCCGCCAGCTGGTCGACCGGCTGGTGTTCGGGTCGCGCGACGACGCGCTCGCCGTCGTGCAGCGCATCGTGGACCACGTCGGCACCGATACCGGGGACGACCTGCTGCCCGCTCTCGTCCGCAGCCTGGAGCGGGGCCTGCGCTTCGACGCGATCGCCATCGACCTGGCCGTGCCCGGCGGCGGGTGGGAGCGGGCCGCGTCGGTGGGCGGCGTCACCGCCCATCGCCACGAGGTGACCCTGCGCCACCGGGACGAGGTCGTCGGGCGGCTGGTGGTCGGCTGGGACGACGCTCCCGGCCTGCGGGCCCGCGAGGTGCAGATGCTCGACCAGCTCGCCGGTCCGCTCAGCCTGGCCGTGAGCTGGGTGCGGCTGGCCGCGGACCTGCGCCGCTCCAGCCTGGCGGTGGTGTCCGCCCGGGAGGAGGAGCGCCGCCGGCTGCGGCGGGACCTCCACGACGGGGTCGGCCCCACGCTCACCGGGGTGTCGCTCGGGCTGCGCACCGCGGTGCGCCAGCTCGACCGGGCCGCGGCGGCGGGGTCGGCGCCGCCGTCGCCCGCGCTGCTGGTCCGCCTGGCGGACGAGGTCGACGCCGTGGTGCACGAGATCAAGCAGATCGTGCGCGACCTGCGCCCGACCGCCCTCGACCAGCTCGGCCTGGCGGGCGCGGTGGCCGAGTTCTCCCGCAGCTTCGCCGACGACCTCGACATCCAGCTGTCGCTGCCCGCCGCGCCCTCGTCGCTGCCCGCCGCGGTCGAGGTCGCGGCCTACCGGATCGTGACCGAGGCGCTCACCAACGTGGTGCGCCACGCCCACGCGGCCCGCTGCTGGGTGCGGATCGTGACCGACGACCCGGTCGAGATCGACGTCATCGACGACGGGATCGGGATCGACCAGCGCCGCCCCGACGGCGTCGGCCTGACCGCCATGCGGGAGCGGGCCGCGGCGCTGGGCGGCGCCGTCGAGGTGACCAGCGGGCCCCGGTTCGGGACCCACCTGCACGTCCAGCTGCCGGCGGCCCTGCCATGAGCGGGATCGGGACCGGGACCGGCGAGCCCGGCCCGCTGCGGGTCGCCATCGTCGACGACCACCCCATGTACCGCATGGGCCTGGCCGTCGCCATCGCCGAGATGGCCGGGATCGAGGTCGCCGGGGAAGCCCAGTGCGCCGCCGAGGTGGCCGAGCTGGTCGCCGCCACCCGGCCCGACGTCGTCCTGCTGGACGTGCGCCTGGGCGACGAGTCGGGCCTGGAGGTCAACCGCTGGCTCGCCACCCGGCATCCCGAGGTCAAGGTGATCATGCTCACGATGTCCGAGGACCACGACCACGCGCTGACCGCCCTGCGCGACGGCGCCTCCGGCTACCTGGTCAAGGGCACCGATCCCGACCGGCTGGAGCACGCCCTGCGGGCCGCGGCCGCGGGCGACGTCGTGCTCGACCACGACATGGCCCAGGCCGTCACCGAGCTCGCGCTCGCCCGCCGCCGCGCCCCGGCCAACCGCCCCTTCGCCGAGCTCACCGAGCGCGAGTACGACATCCTCGACCTCATCGCCCAGGGCCTCGACAACCAGACCATCGCCCGCCGCCTCGTCCTCAGCCCCAAGACGGTCCGCAACCACGTCTCCAACGTCCTCACCAAGCTCAACGTCGCCGACCGCTCCCACGCCATCGTGCTCGGCCGCGAGCGGGGTCTGGGCCAGGGCCCGAGCTGATCGGCGATCCCGCCGCCTAGGGTGCGGCCCATGCCAGGACCGATGGAGGGGGTCAAGGTCGTCGAGGTGGGGCAATGGGTCGCGGGGCCGGCAGCCGCGGCCATGCTCGGCGACTGGGGAGCCGACGTGGTGAAGATCGAGCCGCCCGACGGCGACCCGTTCCGGGGCCTGCTGTCGGCGCTCGGGCCCGGGATCAGCCCGCCGTTCGAGCTCGACAACCGCAACAAGCGCAGCGTGGCGCTCAACCTCGGCAGCGAGGAGGGGCGCGAGATCGCGGCCCAGCTGGTCGACGGGGCCGACGTCTTCGTCACCAACGTCCGCCCCGGGGCCCTGGCCCGTGCCGGGCTCGACTTCGACACGGTGTCGGCCCGCAACCCGCGGCTCGTCTACGCGCACGTCAACGGGTACGGGCTGAAGGGCGCGGACGCCGACCGGGCGGCCTACGACGTAGGGGCGTTCTGGTCCCGCGCCGGCGTGGCGGCGGCGCTGACCCCCGACGGCACGCCGCTGCCCTACCAGCGGGGCGGCATGGGCGACCACATGGCCGGCCTGGCCGCGGCCGGGGCGGTGTCCGCCGCTCTGTTCGCGCGGGAGCGCACCGGGGAGGGCCAGCTCGTGTCGGTGTCGCTGCTTCGCATCGGCATGTACATGCTCGGCTGGGACATCAGCATGTCGCTGCGCCTCGGCTACCCCACGGTCCCCATCGCGGTGGGGGCGCCGCCCAACCCGCTGATCACCGCGTACGAGGCCGGCGACGGCAAGCGGTTCTGGATGCTCGGCCTCCAGGGCGACCGCCACTGGCCGGACGTGCTGCGGGCCGTCGAGCGCCCGGAGTGGGCCGACGACGAGCGGTTCTCCTCGATCATGGCCCGCTTCCAGCACGCCGCCGAGCTGGTGGACGCGCTGAACGCCATCTTCGCCACCAGGCCGCTGGCCGAGTGGGGGCCGATCCTGGACCGGGAGGACGTGTGGTGGGCCCCGGTGCAGCACGCCCACGAGACCGTCGACGATCCCCTGGCCCGGGAGGCCGGCGGTTTCGTCTCCGTGCCCGTCGAGGGCGGCGACCCGGTCGAGATGGTCGCGTCGCCGGTCGACTTCGGCGGCACCCCGTGGGCGCCGCGCTCGATGCCGCCCGAGTTCGCCCAGCACACCGAGGAGGTCCTCCTCGAGCTGGGCCACGACTGGGACCGGATCATCGAGCTCAAGGAGCTGGGCGCCATCCCGTAGGAGCCGATTGCCCCTGGACGGCGCCCCGACGGTGCGTGAACCTGGGCGCACCGCGGTCGAGGAGGCCACATGTTCCGGGCACTCAGAAAACTCATCGGCACCCTGCTCTTCGCCTTCGGGGTGGTCGGGATCGTCTTCGTGATCGGCATGCGGACCAAGTCCCCTGCCGTGCAGAACACGGTCCGCCGCATCAGCAAGGCGACCAAGCCGATGGTGCTCAAGACCGCGGGCCAGGCGGGCGTGGGCACCTCGGTGGTCCGCCATGTCGGGCGCAAGAGCGGAACCCAGTACGAGACGCCGGTGAGCGCCCTGCCCACCGAGGACGGCTTCGTGATCGCGCTGCCCTACGGGCGGAACACCGACTGGCTCCAGAACGTGCTCGCCGCCGGGTCGGCCACCGTCGTCGACCAGGGCACGACCTGGAACGTCGACAAGCCCGAGATCGTCCCCACCAGCGAGGCGGAGCCCCACCTCCCGCCCGACACCCTCCGCGCCCTGCGCATCTTCCGGGTGGACGAGTGCCTGCGGGTGCGGCGGTCGCCCGTCGACGCCCTGCCGGTCCCCTAGGCCACCAGCGCCCCGTTGCGCGCGCCGTCGCCGGCCAGCGCGCCCAGCCGGCGGAGGTCGCCGGCCAGAGCGTCGCTGCGGTCGCGGTGGTTCGGGATGGCCGTCGCGTAGATCACGTCGAGGACCTTCGGCGCCTTCACGACCCGGAACGCCTGCTCGATGCGGGTCCCGCCCTCGTCCCCGTCCTCGTGGAGCCGGATCGTCCACTCGGTGCTGTCGGGGAAACGGACGGTGGGCACCGTGCGCCAGGTCAGCTCGTACGGCGCGGCCGCCACGACCTCGCACACGCGGCCCCAGCGGAACAGGCCGCTGCGGTTCCGGCCCCGGAACCGGGCCCCCGGGACGGCCGCCGTGGCGCCGCCGACCCACTCGGCCCCGACGCACTCGTGGCTCCACTCGCCGACCCGGGTGACGTCGCGCACGATCGCCCACACCGCGGCCCGCTCGGCCGGCACGGCCACCTCGACCCGGCCGTCCTTCTGGACCCGCCGGGCGGGCGCACCCCAGCAGGCGGCGCGCAGGCGCCGGTAGCGGCGGGCGTAGCCGTGCAGCAGCACGAACCGCGGGACCGCGGGCACGAGGTGCAGGACGAAGTCCCGGTCCTCTTCGCCCAGCCCGTCGAGGATCCAGTGGATGGGGATGGCCTCGTCCTCCTCCAGCCGCAGGTCGGGCAGGTGCGTGGCCTCGAGACCGTCGATGGCGGCGAGGAGCCGCTGGCGCTCGCCGCCGTCGTCGCCGCGGCCGTAGTCGGCGGCCCGCGCCGCGACCGTGTCGATCCCGCCCGCGATGGCCTCGTGGTCCGCGTGCATCCGGTCGAGCACCGCCGCCGGGCCGGAGTCCTCGGTGGTGTGGTGCTGGTGCAGGAACTGCATCATCCAGCCGGCGTGGCCGGCGATGGCCTCACGCTGGTGTCGCGCCGGCGGCGGCGAGGCCGTCAGTGCCGTACGGATGCGACCCAGGTCGCGCCGCAGGGCGGTGTGGATGATGCCCATCAGCCGGGTGTCCGCCTGTCCGTTCGGATCGGTCCGGTGCATCTGCTCGCTCCTTCTACGTGCTCGGCAGGATGGCGCCGAGCGTGTCGGTCAACCAGGACTCGTACTCGTCGGTGCTCCAGCCGCGGACCTCGACGAGCAGGACGTACAGCTCGATGCTCACGACGGCCCACACGCCGTCGATCTCGCGGGCCGTGGCCTCGCGCCCGAGCATCAGCCCGACCCCGGCCGCCACGTCCCGGCGCTGCCGCTCGCGGGTGGCGTCGAGCATCTCGGCGATGGCCTCGTCGCCGTGGGCGGCCTCCCGCAGGACCTTGCCGAGCCCCACGGTCCGCACCTGGATCTCGGTGACCAGCCGCGCCGACGCGGCGATGCGGTCGGCCCGGCTGCCCTGGCCCAGCAGGGCGAACTCCGGCCGCTCGGCCACGGCCAGCGGCGCCTCGTCGCCGACCACGGCGACGTCGATCACGGCCTGCAGCAGGGCGGTCTTCGACGGGAAGTAGGAGTACAGCGTCTCGGTCGCGGTCCCGGCCTCCCGGGCGATGTCCCGCATGCCGGTCGCCGCCCAGCCGCGGCCCGTGAACAGCTCGGCCGCCGCGGCCAGCACCGCGGCCCGTGTCTGCCGGGCCCGCTCCTCCCGCAACGGTGAGTGGTAGCGCCGGCGCTGCACCTGCTGATCGGCCATGGGCTATCTCTAGCACGGACTGATATTCACTACAAGTCTGTTTGTTTAATATGCTCGTGGCGATGGACCTCCCGGTCATCCCCTCCCCGACCCGGTTCGACCCGGGCGGCTCGCCGTTCGCTTTCCGGACAGGCACGACCGTCGCGTGCGCCGCAGGCGACCTCGGCGGGCTCGTCGAGCGCTTCTGCTCGGACTTCGGCCGGCGCACGGGCCTCCGCCTCGCCCCTGGTGACCCCGCGGCGGGCGGGCCGGGCCTCACGATCGAGCTGGGCCCGGCGGAGGAGCTGGACGCGCTGCCCGCCCCGGCCGGCCTCTCCCCCGCGGGCGACGATCCTGCCGACGAGCGCTACTCGCTGACCGTCGACGCGGGCGGGATCGTGCTGCGGGCCCCGGCGGCGGCCGGCGTCGCCCGCGGCCTCACCACGCTGGTGCAGGCGGGCCCCACGGTGGCGGGAGGGCGGATCCTCGACGGGCCCCGCTACGCCTGGCGCGGCCTTTCGCTCGACCTGGCCCGCACCTACCTCACGCTCGACGAGGTCCGCCGGGTCGTCGACCTCCTGGCGCTCTACAAGCTGAACGTGCTGCACCTGCACCTGACCGACGACCAGGCCTGGCGGCTGCCGTTCGGCCGGGGGGCCGAGGACGATCTCACCGACCCCGCGTTCTACGAAGCGGGCGACCTGCGCGCCCTCGTGGCCTACGCCGCCGACCGCTCGGTGACGCTCGTCCCCGAGGTGGACACGCCCGGCCACGCGTCCGCCCTCGTGGCCATGCACCCGGACCTCGACCGCGGCCGCAACCAGGTGTCCGTCGAGCTCGTGCCCGGCCACGAGCAGCGCACCGTGTGGCTCGACCCCGAGGCGCCGGCGACGTTCCCGCTGATCGAGGAGGTGCTCGCCGGGGTGGCGGGCACCTTCCCCGGCCCGTACCTCCACATCGGCGGGGACGAGCCCTGGGGGATGCCGCACGACCTCTACGTGGCCTACGTGCAGCGGGTGCGCGAGATGGTCCGCTCGCAGGGCAAGCGGCCGCTGGGCTGGCAGGAGTCGGCCCGGGCCGGCCTGCACGCGGACGACGTCATCCAGCACTGGTTCACCGACATCGCGCTGCCGCCGTCGGTGCCGGCCGAGGTGCGGGCACGGCTGGACGCCGAGGTGGCCCGCTCCCGCCAGGACGTCGACACCGCGCTCGCGGCGTCCGCGGCCGTGATCGTCTCGCCGCTCAGCCACTGCTACCTCGACGTGCCCTACGCCGACGCGCCGGCCGATCCCGCCCAGGCCGGCCGCCGGGACCGCGCCGGCCTGCGCCTCTACCCGCGCCGGACCGTGGCGGAGTCGTTCGACTGGGACCCGTCCCACACGCTCGGGCCCGACCGGGCCGGCCGGGTGGCGGGCGTCGAGGCCGCGGTCTGGTGCGAGACCGTCTCCGGCTTCGACGACCTCACGTTCCTCCTGCTCCCCCGCCTCCCGGGCGTCGCCCAGCGGGCCTGGACGCCCGCCCTCACCACCTGGCCCGACCACCGGGCCCGCCTGGCCCGCCACGCCCGCCTCTGGGACCAGGACGGCCTCACCTACTTCCGCGCCGCCGGCGTCGACTGGGCTTGAGGGAACCGCAGCGGGCCCTGCGGACACTGGAGGGTGTGAGCAGAGGAGCGAGGCTGATGACGGCGCGGGAGCCTTCGGACATCGAGCTGTGGGACCGCGCCGTGGCCGGGGACCCCGAGAGCTTCGGGACGTTGTTCGAGCGCCACGCCCGCAGCGTCTACAACCACTGCTTCCGGCGTACGGCCAGCTGGGCCGACGCCGAGGAGATCACGTCCGCCGTCTTCGTGGAGGCCTGGCGGCGGCGCCACGAGGTGCGCCCGGTGCACGAGTCGGCGCGGCCGTGGCTGCTGGGTGTGGCCAACAACCTCCTGCGCAACCACCGGCGGTCGCACGGGCGCTACCTGGCCGCGGTGGCCCGGCTGCCCGCCCCGGGCACCCAGCCCGATCCGGCCGACGACGTGGCCGGCCGTCTGGCCGACGAGCGCCGGATGCGCGAGGTGCTGGACCTGGT
>DATBGF010000068.1:0-6258 GCA_036558145.1 Acidimicrobiales bacterium | reverse complement strand
CACGACACCGCGGCCTCGCGCACGGACACGCCCACGGGCAGGATCTCGTAGCTGGCCAGCACCGTGGCCAGCGCCCGGGTGCGGTTCGGCGGGACCACCGGGTGGGCGTAGAGCAGCTCGGCGACGTTGGAGCCGGGGTCGCAGCCCAGCAGGTCCGCGGCCTCGCGGTAGATGCGGTCACGGCGGGCCCGCAGCGTCGTCACGATGGCGGGCGGCTCGGTGGCGGCCCGCAGCGACGCCAGCGTGTCCTCGGCCACCCGCCGGGCCCGGAGGGCGTCGAGCAGGTCGGCCTGGGCGTCGCCCGCGGGACGGGGACCGGTGAGGATCACGTCGAGGTAGGTCTCGTAGCCGTGCCGGCGCAGGACCGCGTGCTCGACCTCGCGCGCCTGGTGGAGCCGGACCATGTCGTCCTCGCTGCCGCCCGACTGGTCGACGTCCTCCTCGGCGGCGAGCACGGCCTCGTGGGCGGCCTCGATCTCGTCGCGGGCGTCGGGCACCAGGTGGGACCGGCGGCTGGCCGACTCGAGGTCGGCGATGGTCTGCTCGATCTGGGACAGGCGGCGCTCGGCCGCGGCCAGCTCGTCGGCGGACGGGGCGGCCGGGAGCGCGTCGGTGATGCGGTCGAGCTCGCCGTCGACCTCGATCCACTCCCGGGCCAGCTCGCGGGCCACGAGGTCGGGCTCGCCCGTCTGGCTCTCGGCGTCGAAGCCGGCCAGCGCGTTGCGGACCGGCTCGGTGTCGGCCATCGGGGCTTCGATGCGGGCGACCAGGTCGGCCCGGGTGAAGAGGATGTGGTCGCGGGTCGCGGCCCGGTTGGCGGCGTCCTGCTCGACGGCCCGCAGCGTGTCGGTGGCCTCGGCGTGGGCTTCCTCCGCGTCGCGCAGGCCGGCGTTCGCGGCTTCCAGCTCGCGGCGCAGCGCGGTCTCGTCCAGCTCGGAGGTCTCGAGCTCGGCCAGCTGGCGCGACGCGTCGTCGATCATCTGGCCGGCGGCTTCGCGCTGCTCGTCGACGAGGGCGAGCTTGTCCTGGGCCGCCAGGATCTCGGCCCGGCGGGCGTCGAGGGCGCGGCGGGCCTCCTCGGCGGCGTTGGTGAGCTCGCCGGCCCGCTCCAGCAGCGAGTCGCAGTCGACCAGGTGGGCGCTCATGCGGCGGGCGCGGGCGGCGGCCTCGTCCCGGCGGTTGGCGGTCACGGCCTGCAGCTCGCGGGCCCGGCGCAGCTTGGCGGCCAGCTCGCCCCGCACCCGCTCGTGCACCTCGACCCGCACCACGGCCGCCTCCCGGGTGGCCGCGCTGAGGTCGGCCGGCCCGAGGGCCACGCTGAGCTGAGTGGGAGCGTCGTCCTCGGCGCGGATCAGCAGGCGGGCCAGCTGCTCGGTGAGCGCGGCCCGGTCGCGCGGCTCGGCAGGGAGGACCGTGAGCCTCCCGTGGAGCCCCGGCAACTCGCCCGGGTTGCTGGTGTGCGTCGAGGTGTTCATGGGTATTGGACACAGCAGCCAGAACGGGGCTCAAGTCCCCAGTTGGCGGCCGCGCCGTCTGTCCCCGATCCCCAGGATCGGGTGGTACGACGGTTCCGTTACGACAAGCATCGCGCGATCGCGCGCCCTTGCGCGCATTTGTACGCCGCGAGCAGGTGCTCACGCTCTCGTCGCGTGTCCGAAACAATCGGTTCACACGGGCTCTCTACGGTCTGTGGGCGTGGAAACCTTCGTGATCCGCATGTGGTTGCCGGACCGCCCCGGCGCTCTCGGCCAGGTCGCCAGCCGCATCGGTGCGGTCCGCGGTGACGTGGTCGGGATCGACATCCTCGAGCGCGACGGCGGCCAGGCGGTCGACGAGCTCGTCGTCGAGCTGCCCGACGGCGCCCTGGTGGATCTGCTGGTCAACGAGGTGCGCCAGGTCGACGGGGTGGCGGTGGAGGAGGTGCGGCCCCTCGCCGACGCCCTCCACGATCCCCGCCTCGACGCCCTGGAGGCGGCCGCCCAGCTGGTGGGCGCCGACGACATCGAGGACCTGTTGAGCGCGGTCGTGACCCACGCCCGGCGGGTGGTCGGCGCCACCTGGGTGGCGGTGGTGGACATCGACGAGCGGGGCGACGGCGTGCTCGCCGCCGACGAGAACGCGCCGAGCCCGGCCTGGCTGGAAGCGTTCCTGGCCGGCAGCCGGGCGGCCGAAGGCGTGAACCGGGGCCGGGGGGCGCAGCGCTCCGACGTCATCTGGACGCCCATGGCCCACTCCGGCCTCGCCCTGGTGCTGGGGCGCCAGGGGATGGCCTACCGGTCCCGGGAGCGGCGCCAGGTGGCCGCCCTCGCCCGGGTCGTCGACACCCGGCTGCGCGAGCTGCACCGCGCCCGATCGAAGGCGCGGCACCCCAGCCGCTGATCGTCGGGGAGCAGGGCGCGGGGTGTCCCCTCCGCCATCGCGCCCATCCCCGATGCCCCGGCGGCCGGCCCTTGTCCAGGGCCGGCCGCACGGGGCCTGATCCCAGTCGCGGCTGCGCACTCAATCCCAGTCGCGTGAGCGCTCCACCGCCCGGCGCCAGCGGGCGTGGGCGGTGTCGGCCGCGGACCGGTCGGCCTTCGGCTCGCAGCGGACGTCGAGGTGCCAGGAGGCGGCCACGTCGTCGGTCGAGCCCCACACGCCCTCGGTCAGCCCGGCCATGTACGCCGCGCCCAGGGCCGTGGTCTCCTGGACCACCGGGCGGGCCACCGGGACCTGGAGCTGGTCCGCCTGGAGCTGGAGCAGCAGGTCCATGACCGAGGCCCCGCCGTCGACCCGCAGCTCGGCGATCGGGTAGCCGGACGCGCTGGACATGGCGTCGACGACGTCGCGGGTCTGGAACGCCATGGCCTCGACCACCGCCCGGGCCAGCTGGGCCGCGCCGGTGCCCCGGGTGATGCCCACGATCGTGCCGCGGGCGTGCGGGTCCCACCACGGGCTGCCCAGGCCCACGAACGCGGGCACGAGGTAGATGCCGCCGGTGTCGGGCACCGAGGCGGCCAGCGGCCCGATGTCGGCGGCCTCCCGGATGAGGCCGAGCTCGTCGCGCAGCCACTGGACCGCGGCCCCGGTCACGAAGATGGCGCCTTCCAGCGCGTAGGTGGCGCCGGGGCGTCCGTCGATGGTCCAGGCGACGGTGGTGAGCAGTCCCTCGACCGGAGGCGGGCACGTGTCGCCCACGTTCATGAGCACGAAGCTGCCGGTCCCGTAGGTGTTCTTGGTGAGCCCGGGCTCGAGGCAGGCCTGGCCGAACAGCGCCGCCTGCTGGTCGCCGAGGATGCCCGACACCGGGATGCCCTCCGGCAGCGGCGTCCCCGCGGCGGTCACGCCGAAGCGGGCGCCCGACGGGAGCACCTCGGGCAGGCAGCCGGCCGGCACGCCGAACAGGTCCAGCAGGTCGGGCGACCAGGCCAGGTCCACGATGTCGAACAGCATGGTGCGGGAGGCGTTGGACGCCTCGGTGGCGTGGACCGCGCCCGCGGTCAGCTTCCACAGCAGCCAGCTGTCCACGGTGCCGAAGGCGAGGTCGGGACCGGCCGCGACACCACCCTGCGTGAGTAGCCACTCCAGCTTCGTGGCCGAGAAGTAGGGATCGAGGACCAGCCCGGTGCTCCGGCGCACGGTGTCGAGGTACCCGGCCTCGGCGAGGGCGTCGCAGCGGGCGGCGGTGCGGCGGTCCTGCCACACCAGCGCCCGGTGCAGCGGGCGCCCGGTGCGACGGTCCCACACCACCGCGGTCTCCCGCTGGTTGGTGATGCCGACCGCGGCCACCGTCTCGCCTTCCAGCCGTTCGAGCAGGTCAGCCAGGGTCGCGGTCGTCGCCTCCCAGATGTCGTCGGGGTCGTGCTCGACCAGGCCCGGAGCCGGGAAGTGCTGGGGGAACTCACGGTAGGCGTAGCCGGCCGGCGTGCCGTCGTCGCGCAGGGCGAAGCTCCGGACCCCGGTCGTCCCCGCATCGATGGCGATCACCACGGGCATCGCCGGGCGACGCTAGTTCCGTCACGCGCGTGTAAGAGACGCTGACGTCGATCCTCACTGTCGGTAGGGTCGCAGCATGCGAGTGGCGATGCTCACCGGCGGTGGCGACTGCCCCGGCCTCAACGCTGTGATGCGCGCGGTCGTGCGCAAGGGCGAACGGATCTACGGCGACCAGCTCGTCGGCATACGCGACGGCTGGCGCGGGGCGGTCGAGGACAACCTCGGGCCCGTCTCGGTCGAGTCGTTCCGGGGCACGCTGCCGCGGGGCGGCACCATCCTCGGCTCGTCCCGCACCAACCCCTACAAGCAGGAGGGCGGCGTCGAGGCGGTGAAGAACACCCTGGCCACGCGGGGGATCGACGCGCTGGTGGCGATCGGCGGCGAGGACACGCTGGGGGTGGCGTCCAAGCTGGCGGGCGAAGGCGTGCACGTCGTCGGCGTGCCCAAGACAATCGACAACGACCTGTCGGCCACCGAGCTCACGTTCGGCTTCGACACCGCGGTGCAGGTGTGCGTGGACGCCATCGACCGGCTGCACACCACGGCCGAGTCCCACGACCGGGTGATGGTGGTCGAGGTCATGGGCCGCCACGCCGGCCACATCGCCACCTGGGCCGCCATCGCGGGCGGCGCCACGATGCTCCTGGTCCCCGAGATCCCCTTCGACGTCGACGAGGTGTGCTCGGTGATCCAGCGCCGCCACGAGCGGGGCCGCTGGGCGTCGATCGTGGTCGTGGCCGAGGGGGCCAAGCCGGTCGAGGGGACCCTGACGCTGGTGTCCGGCGAGGTCGACGCCTTCGGCCACGTGCGCCTGGGCGGCATCGGTGACACGCTGGCCCGGGCCATCGAGGAGCGGACGGGCTACGAGACCCGGGCCATCGTGCTCGGCCACGTCCAGCGGGGCGGCACGCCCACGGCGTTCGACCGGGTGCTGGCCACCCGCTTCGGGATCGCAGCCATCGACGCCGTCCACGACGAGGCCTGGGGGACGATGGTGGCGCTGCGGGCGGGCGACATCGTGCGGGTCCCGCTGGAGGAGGCCACCGGCGAGCTCAAGCTGATCGACCCCGACGTCTACGAGGTGGCCTCGGTCTTCTTCGGCTGAGTCAGGCGGCGCCCTTGCCCTTGATGGAGCCGGTGGACGTGCCACCCTCGGCGGGCACGGCCACGCAGAAGCCGTCCTGCGTGCCGTCGTTCCACTGGTCCTCGCTGGGCACGACCGGCTGGACCTCGATGCCGTCGGCCGCGGCGGCCTCGGCCGCGCCCCCGTAGTAGGTGGGGAGCTGGGCGACGCAGGCCTGGCCCACCAGGTCGCGCAGCGCGTCGGTGCCCGGGTAGGCGGCGGCCGCGTCGCCGGGCGGCGCCGTGAAGAACAGCTCGCCGTGGTGGGGCTGGTCGCAGTCGACCACGCTGAGGTCGGTGGGCTCGCCCTGGAAGCACTCGCCGACGTCGACGCTGGCGATGGTGTCGGGACGGCTCTGGAGCTCCTGGATGATCAGCGTGGCGGCGACCGCCACGATCACCAGCAGCACCCCGAGCGTGATCATGAACCAGTGCTTGCGGCGATCGCGCTTGGCCTTGGCAACCTTGCGGTCCTCGGTCAGGAAGCCGGGCGGCAGGTCCGCGGACGTGCCCGGCGCAGGCGGCATCGCGGCGGCCCGGTAGCCCAGCGAGGGCGGCGGCGGCTCGGAGCGGGCAGCCTCGAACGTGGGATCCATCCCGGGATACCCCCCGGGTCCCTGGCGCCCCGGAGGACCCGCCGGCGGGCCGCCGTAGCCCTGAGATCCGCCGGCCCCGGGAGGCGGCGGCGCACCAGGGCGGACCCCGGCACCGGGCGGCGGCGCGGAGGGTGCGGCGGAGCCGCCGTAGGGCGGGGCGCTCGGTGCGGCAGAGGCGCCGTAAGGCTGGGTTGCGCCGCCGGGAGGGGCGGACGGGTTGCCGCCAGCTGGTGCGGAGGCGCCGTAGGGCGCGGCGCTCGGTGCGGCGGAGGCGCCGTAGGGCTGGGTTGCGCCGCCGGGTGAGCCGCTCGGGGGCGCGGTATTGGCCGGGGCGGACGTGGCGTAGGGCTGGGTGGCGCCGCCGGGAGGTGAGGCGCTGGGGGGTGGGGCGCTGGGCGGGGCCGGGCGGGCGGCTGCGGGGGGCGGCGTCGTGTTGGACGCGGCGGGGGAGAGCGGGGCACCGGCGGACGACGGCGCGGCTCCGGCGGGGGACGCGGCGAGGCCCGGGGCGGCCATCGCCGCGGCCGCCGCGGCGGGCGGTGGTGCCATCGGGGCCGCGGGGCGG
>DATBGF010000067.1:0-7512 GCA_036558145.1 Acidimicrobiales bacterium | reverse complement strand
CCGACCTCGCGGCTGTTCGGCGCCGTGCGCATGCCCTACACCGAGGCGCTGCTGCGCTCGATCCCCACCCTCGACCAGCCCCGGGGCCAGCCGCTGCAGGCCATCCCCGGGCGCCCGCCCAACCTGGTGAGCCCGCCCCGGGGCTGCCGCTTCGCCCCCCGCTGTCCCTACGTCCAGGACCGCTGCCGGAACGAGGCGCCGCCGCTGGTCGAGGACCAGCCCGGCCACGCCTTCCGCTGCTGGTACCCGCTGCGCCCGGGAGAGGTCAGCACCACCCCGATCGGAGTCAACTGATGGCCGGCACCGGCACCGCCCACCTGCGCGGCCCGCGCGACTCGCTGCTGCGGGTGGAGGACCTGGTCGTGAACTTCCCGGCCGGCCGCCAGACCGTGCACGCGGTGTCGGGCGTGTCGCTCGACATCCGCCGGGGCGAGACCCTGGGCCTGGTGGGCGAGTCGGGCTGCGGCAAGTCCACGACCGGCAAGGCGATCGTCCAGCTGCCGCCGCCCACGTCCGGGCGGGTCCGCTTCGGCGGGACCGACCTGACCACGCTGTCGCGCAAGGAGCTGCGCTCGGTCCGCACCCGGCTCCAGCTCGTCTTCCAGGACCCGATCTCCTCGCTCAACCCGCGGCGCAAGGTGCGGGACATCCTGGCCGAGCCCCTGCGGATCTGGCGCCGCGGCTCGCGGGCCGAGCAGGACGCCAAGGTGCGCCAGGTCCTCGACGCCGTCGGCCTCGAGCCCGACACCGCGCTGGACAAGCGCCCGCACCAGTTCTCGGGCGGGCAGTGCCAGCGCATCTCCATCGCCCGGGCCCTGGTCATGGAGCCGGACCTCATCATCTGCGACGAGCCGGTCTCGGCCCTCGACGTGTCGGTCCAGGCCCAGATCCTCAACCTGCTGGACGAGCTCAAGCGGCGCTTCGACCTCACCCTCGTGTTCATCGCCCACGACCTGGCGGTCGTCCGCCACGTGTCGTCACGGGTGGCGGTCATGTACCTCGGCAAGATCTGCGAGGTGGGCGACCCCGACCGGCTCTACGCCGCGCCCGCCCATCCCTACACCGCGGCGCTGCTGGCCTCGATCCCCGTGCCCGACCCGCGGGTCCGCCCGGCCGACCAGGACGTGCTGTCCGGCGACCTGCCCTCCCCCGTGGACCCGCCCAGCGGCTGCCGCTTCCGCACCCGCTGCCCGCGGGCCGAGCCGCGCTGTGCGGTCGAGGAGCCCCAGATGCGCGAGGTCGCGCCGGACCAGTTCGTGGCCTGCCACTTCCCCCTGGTGGAGGCGGCTCAGAGCCCGAGGGAGGCGGACTCCAGCGCGGCACGGGCCTCGTCGGAGCCGGTGATGTCGACCTGGGCGGCCGAGCGCCGGCCGGAGAGGTAGAGCACCAGCTCCTGGGGGCCGCCCACCAGCCGCACGTTCTGGTCGTGGCCCCGGGGCGGCACCTCGCCGAAGCCCGGCGCCTCCAGGGCCACGCCCGTGCCCTTGACGCGGCGCAGCATGAACCGGGCCGTGCGGCGCACGTTGCGCCACAGGGCCGCGTCGAGGTCGGGCCGGTCGGTGCGGGGGCTGTCGCCGCCGGCCCGGCGGACGTCCTCGTGGTGGATGAACCACTCGGCCTCGTTGAGCAGCGGGCGCAGGCCGGGCAGGCGCCACAGCGTGGGCGGGCCGCCCCGGAGCCGCTCGACGATGCGCTCGTAGCCCTGGGCCCGGGCCCCGTCCATGAGCTTGGTCTCGAGCGACGCGAAGCGGCCGCCGCCCAGGATGGCCAGGCCGGAGCGCAGGTCGGTCTCGCGGACGAGGAGGTGGGCGGCGAGGTCCAGAGTGGCCCAGCCCTCGCAGAGGGTGGGGGCGTCGGGGCCCTTGGCCACGAACAGGTCGCAGAGCTCGGCCCGCTCCCTGGCGTCGAGGGGTTGGTCAGACATCGGCAGTAGGGTACGCGCCCATGGCCAATCCCCCTGCCTACGAGATCGACGACAGCGCGACCTACGAGGTCACGATCGCCACCGACAAGGGCGACATCGTGATGGAGCTGCAGCCCCGGCTGGCGCCCAACACGGTGAACAACTTCGTGGCGCTGGCCCGCCAGGGCTACTACGACAACGTGACCTTCCACCGGGTCGTGCCCGAGTTCGTGATCCAGGGCGGCGATCCCGAGGGCTCGGGCCGGGGCGGTCCCGGCTACAAGTTCAACGACGAGCCGGTCCAGGGTGAGTACACGCTCGGTGCGGTGGCCATGGCCAACGCCGGGCCCAACACCAACGGCTCGCAGTTCTTCATCTGCATCGACGACTGCACCCGCAAGCTGGACAAGGCCTACAACCTGTTCGGCTACGTCACCTCCGGCCTCGACGTCACCCAGCAGATCCGCCAGGGCGACGTGATGCGCTCGGTCACGGTCAACGAGAAGCCCGGCTCGTAAGGGATTCAGGGCACAAACAGGCAGGCCAGTAGGCTCGGGGGATGTCCCCCGAGCCGCTGTACGAGCCACGCGGCGCCGACTACCTGCCCACGGAGCACACCCGGGGGCCCTGGAACCCGCTCCACCAGCACGGGGGTGCGGTGGCCGCGCTGTGCGCCCGCGCCGTCGAGCGGGCCGCGGGCGACGAGTTCTGCCTGACCCGCCTCACGCTGGAGCTGATGCGCCCGGTGCCGCTGGAGCGCCTGGCGCTCGACCTCGTCGTGCCCCGGCCCGGCCGCCGGGTGCTGGGCATGACCGTGTCGGTCAGCGCGGGCGACCAGGAGACCGAGGTGGTCCGGGCCCACGCCGTGGCCGTCCGGCGGGCCGAGCTGCCCACCGGCGAGGGCCACGACAGCTACCTGGAGCCCGGCCCCGAGGCGTCCCAGGGGGCGCCGTTCGAGTTCGGCGCCGACGAGCAGCCGGCGTTCCACCGCACCGGCATGGAGCTGCGCTTCGCCGACGGCGGCGACCGCCCGGGCCCGGCCCGGGTGTGGTTCCGGCTGCGGCGGCCGGTGGTCGGCGACGAGGAGCCGAGCGGCGTGCAGCGGGCCGCGGCCGCCTCCGACTTCGGCAACGGCGTGTCCTGGGTGCTGCCCTTCGAGGACTGGATCTTCCTGAACCCGGACCTCACGCTCCACCTGGCGCGGCCGCCGGCCGGGGAGTGGATCGGCCTCGACGCCATGACACTGCCCAGCGACCAGGGCATGGGCATGGCCGAGAGCGCGCTGTACGACGAGCACGGGCGCCTGGGCCGGGCGGTCCAGAGCCTGCTCCTGCAGCGCCGCGACACGTGAGCGAGCTTGTCGAGCGATCCAGAAACACAGTGAGTTACTCGGCCCTTGGGCCGAGCGGTCATTGCGCGCAACCCGCAGGGTGCGCGCAATGACCGAGCTGGGCGACCACAACGTCGCTGCGCTGCACGAGGCCGTCGCGGCGGCGGTGCCCGAGCGCGAGTGCATCGTGGCCGGCGGCATCCACCGGTCGTGGGCCGAGGTCACCGACCGCACCCGCCGGCTGGCGGCGGTGCTGGCGGAGGCCGGCCTGGGGCTGCGGGCCGATCCCGCCGCGGGCGAGCCGTGGACCTCGCCGCACGACCACGTGGCCCTCTACCTGCACAACGGCCACGAGTACCTGGAGGGCATGCTCGGGGCCTGGAAGGCGCGGGCCGCCCCGGTCAACGTGAACTACCGCTACGTGGCGGCCGAGCTGCGCTACGTCCTGGCCGACAGCGGGGCCCGCGCCGTGATCTTCCACGGGGCCTTCGCCGCCACGCTGGCTGAGGTGCTGGGAGATCTGGAGGGCGTGGCGCTGCTGCTCCAGGTCGACGACGCCTCGGGCGCGCCGCTGCTGCCGGGCGCGATGCGCTACGAGGAGGCGCTGGCCGCGGCCACCCCCGTCCCGCCGAGCGGGCTGTCCTCCGACGACCGCTACATCGTCTACACCGGCGGCACGACCGGCATGCCCAAGGGGACGCTGTGGCGCCAGGGCGACTTCCTGGCCAGCGCCCTCGGCGTGCGGGGCACGCAGGACGGGATCGTGGCCGCCGCGTCGGCCCGGTCCGGGCTGCGGACCCTGCCATCGGCCCCGTTCATGCACGGCGCCGCCCACTGGAACGCCATCTCGACCTGGACCTCGGGCGGCACGGTGATCGTCCAGGACGACCCCACCCGCCTCGACCCGGCCGACGTCCTCGCCACCTGCGCCCGGGAGGGCGTCACGTCCCTGCAGATCGTGGGCGATCCGTTCGCCCGCCCCCTGCTCGACGAGCTCGACCGCCACGACTACGACCTGTCGGCCCTGCGCTTCCTGGTCTCGGGCGGGACGGTGCTCTCCGCGCCGGTGAAGGCCCGGTGGCGCGAGCGGCTGCCCCGGCTGCGCATCCTGGACCTGCTCGGGTCCTCCGAGGCGGGCCTGCAGGCCGTGGGCCGCGAGGACGGCGGCTTCCGGCTCGAGGCCAGCACCGTCGTGCTGTCCGAGGACCGCAGCCGGGTCCTGGCCCCGGGCGAGGCCGAGGTCGGCTGGCTGGCCCAGGCCGGCCGGGTGCCGCTCGGCTACCTGGGCGATCCGGCCAAGACGGCCGCGACCTTCCCGGAGATCGACGGCGTGCGCTACTCGGTGGCCGGCGACCGCGTCCGGCTGCGGGCGGACGGCGAGCTCGACCTGCTGGGCCGCGACTCGGCCACCATCAACACCGGCGGCGAGAAGGTGTTCGCCGAGGAGGTGGAGCAGGCTCTGGCCGAGCACCCCGCGGTGGCCGACGTCGTCGTGGTGGGCCGGCCCAGCGAGCGCTGGGGCAACGAGGTCGTGGCGGTGCTGTCGGCCCGGCCCGGCGCCGAGCGTCCCAGCGACGCTGCCCTCTCCGAGCACTGCCACCGCACACTGGCCGGCTACAAGGTCCCCAAGGCCTACTGCTGGGTCGACCGAGTCGTCCGCTCCCCCGCCGGGAAGGCCGACTACGCCTGGGCCCGGGGCGCAGCGTCCTCGAACTCCTCGGTGGTGTAGCGCCAGACCTGGGCGTCCGCGGGCCAGGACGTCTCCGGCAGGCCCGCCTTGCCGACGAGCCGGTCCACGAACTGCTGCGCGGTGGGCAGCTTGTCCCACACCGCGGGCAGGAACGTGCCCCGCCGGCCGCCGGCCTGGAGCAGCACCCCGTCGATCCCCGGGCGCAGGGAGCCCACCAGCTCGTCGTGGCCCGCGGGCAGCGGATCGAGCGAGGACAGCACCGACACCTTGACGACCGTGCGGTCGAGGTCGCTGCGCTCGAGCGCCGGGAAGCGGGGATCGGCGAACGCCGCGGCCCGGGCGTTGCGGGCCACGTCCCGCCACAGCGGTCGCCGGGGCTCCAGCGAGCCGATGCAGCCCACCAGCTCGCCGTCGCGCTCCAGGGTCACGAACGTCGCGCCGGGCGCCAGCGTGTGCTCCGGCACGTCGTCGTCGGTCAGCGGATCGGGGTCGCCGGCGGTGAGCTCATGCGCGATGGCGGCCCGGGCCCGGGCCAGCAGCCAGCGCCGGTCCTCGGCCGAGAGCGGGCAGGCGGGGCCGAAGCCGAAGCTGCCGTAGCCCACGACCCGGCGGGTGTCGCCGGAGGTGTCGGCCGAGGTGGCGATGGCCAGGGTGCGGGGCACGATGTGCTCGGCCCGCGCCGCCAGCATGAGCCCGGCCACGGGCACGCAGCCGCAGGCGTCGTAGGGGCCGATGTCGCCCGCCCGGCCCTCGAGGATGGCCCGGCGGGTGCGCTGGTCCCGGGCCCGGGCCGAGGCGTCGTCCAGGTAGTGGCTGAGGTCGGAGGACACCACCACCAGCGTCTCCTCGCCGCCCCACACCTGTGTCAGGACCTCGGCCACGGCGGACGGGGCGCATCGGCCCACCACCAGCGGGATCAGCGCCACCGGCCCCAGCACCTCGACCAGGAACGGCAGGTGGACCTCGATGCTGTGCTCGGGCCGGTGGGCGTCGTCGGCCGCCACCGCCTTGCCCTCGTCGAGCAGCGCCTCGCAGGCGTCGACGTCGACCTCCACGTCGCCGAGCGGCGTGTGCCAGGCCCGGGCGGTGGTCACCCCGACGCCCTTGAGCGGCACCCGGTGGGCGGGACCGGCGATCACCACCCGGCTCACCTGCTCCCGGCGCGACGCCACGGCCCGGTAGGCCGCGCCCGCGGTGGGGCCGGAGTAGCGGTAGCCCGCGTGGGGGGCGATCAGGGCCTTGGGCACGCCCTCGTCGGGTGCGGGCGCGGCCGCGGCGACGTGGCGCGCCACCGCGGCCCGCAGGTCGTCGGGGTCACGGGGGTAGAACAGGCCCGCGACCGCCGGGCTGCGCACCCAGCTCCCGAGGCCGCCCCCCTCAGCCACGTCACGTGCCCTTCGCCGCTAGTCGCACCGCCACGCGGCGGCGGCCCCAGTCGCCGGGCGGCCCGTCGAACCGCCCGGGCACCTGCCAGCCGCAGGCGACGCAGCAGCCGTCGTCGGTCAGGCCCCAGCGGCCCAGCTCGTACCAGTCCCGCTCGATGAGCAGGGCGCCGCACCCCGGGCACCAGGTGCTCGACCCGGCCCGGTCGTGCACGTTGCCCGTGTACACGTAGCGCAGCCCGTTGCGCACGCCCCACTCCCGGGCCCGGGTCAGCGTGGCCGGCGGCGTCCGGGGCGTGTCCATCATCTTGAAGTCGGGGTGGAAGGCGGTGAAGTGGAGCGGCACGTCGGGCCCCAGGTGCCCGGCCACCCAGCTGGTCAGCTCGTCCAGCTCGGCGTCGGAGTCGTTGTGGCCGGGGATGAGCAGCGTGGTGATCTCGAACCAGGCGTCGGTCTCCTGCTGGAGGTACTCCAGCGTCTCCAGCACCGGCTCCAGGTGGCCCACGCACACGTGCTTGTAGAAGTCCTCGGTGAAGCCCTTGAGGTCGACGTTGAGCGCGTCGAGGTGGGCGTAGAAGTCGCGCCGGGGCTCGGGGCAGATGTAGCCGGCCGTCACGGCGATGGCCTGGACCCCCACCTCGTGGCAGGCGTCGGCCACGTCGGCCGCGTACTCCAGGAAGATCGTGGGGTCGTTGTAGGTGAAGGCCACGCTGCGACAGCCCAGGCGGCGGGCCGCCTCGGCGATCCCCTCGGGGCTGGCCGCGTCGGCCAGGGTGTCCATCTCCTTGGACTTGGAGATGTCCCAGTTCTGGCAGAACCGGCAGGCCAGGTTGCAGCCGGCGGTGCCGAACGACAGCACCGACGAGCCCGGCAGGAAGTGGTCGAGCGGCTTCTTCTCGACCGGATCGATGCAGTAGCCCGAGGACCGGCCGTAGGTCAGCAGGACAATTCCGTCTTCTACCGCGTCTCCGACGTCCTCCTCCGCGGGCCGCCCGCGCACGAAGCACAGGCCCCGCTGGCCGGGGCGGAGCTTGCAGGCACGTGGACAGACGTCGCACTGCACGCGGCCGTCCTCCAGACGGTGCCAGTACCGCGTGGGGTACGCCGCCGTCGCGACGTCGTTCACCTCGTCACCGTATCCCCGTGACGGGCGGTTGGGGAGCGGTCTTAGGTCCCTATCCGCTGCTCGCGGCCTGTTGCGTGAGCT
>DATBGF010000066.1:0-10951 GCA_036558145.1 Acidimicrobiales bacterium | reverse complement strand
CCGCCGGAGCAGCGGCGGCGACCGCCGGGCCGGCTGTGGCTCGCGGCCGCGGTCGTGACCCTGCTCGCCGCGGTGGCGGGCGCGGTCATCCTCGTTGCCGGCGACGACGGCCGCTCCGACGTGAGCAGCGAGGGCCCGCTCGACCACCTGCTCCCGAGCTGGCTGCCGGTCGGGATGGAGCCCCTGCGGGTCAGCGGCATCCCGGACGCGGGCGACCAGGGGTTCACGGCCGACATCGCGGTCTACGGCGACCCGGACGCCGCCGATCCCTGGGCCTCGCCCCTGGCGGTGGTCCACCTCGCGGCCGACCAGGCGGTCCTGGGCGGTGAGCCGTCCAGCGGCGAGAAGGTCACCGTCGGCGGCCACGACGCGTGGGTGCGGCGGTCGGAGGGCCTCGGGGATCCCGCGAACGGCGAGAGCTGGGAGGTCGAGATCCAGGTCGACGACGGCCGGCTGCTGGTGTCCGCACAGCTTGACCAGGACGACGTCCTCGCCGCGGCCGAGGCGGCCACCACGGAGCCGGCCATCGGCGCCTCGGGCCTCCCCGACGGCTATCGGGAGCTAGCCCGTGGACCCTTCACGGACTCGCTCCTGATCACGTCCCTGTTCGAGGGCTTCAGCGGCGGCTCGCTCGACGGCGCGGGGCTGGCCGTGACCTACGCCGACCCGTCGAACCGGGACACGACGCGCCCCGCGATCGTGGTCGCCCAGCGCCCCGGCCCGCCGTCGGCCGTCGACCTGCTGCGGCTCTGGACCCCCGAGGGGGAGGCCACCAGCGTGCACGGCCGCCACGCGGAGATCGGCCGGACCCGCGAGCTCGCAGGCTCGGCCGGCGAGAGCGGCGTCGTGGCCGTGCAGTGGGCCGAGCCCGACGGGCAGATCGTCACCGTGATCGGCTTCGGCGTGGCCGAGGACGACGTGCTGCAGGTCGCCGAGGGCATGCGCCCCGCGGCGCCCGGGGAGGTCGACGCGCTGCGGTCCGAGCACGCGGTCGTCACGCCGCGGCAGTTCGGCGCCGTGCCGGACGGGAAGGTCGCCGTGGCTTCCGGCGACTCCGTGACCGGGCAGTGGCGGATCCTCTCCGACGCCCGGCGGCACGACAACATCGGGGCCCTCACCATCGACCGGGTGTGGGGGGCGATCGGCGCCACCTCCAGCACGACCGGCGACCGGTCCGAGCCGCCGCTGGACCTGGCGGCCGACTACTCCGACGGGACGGCGGTGGTCTGGGGTGTCCTGTATGTCGACGCCGCCTCGGTGACCGCGGAGGCGCCGGGGGTGGAGCCGGTGACGCTCGCCATCCACGAGGTGCCGGGCTGGGACCACCCGGTGATCGCCGGCTCGTTCCCGGACCAGCACTTCCGCTCGACGGGCGGCGCCGTGGTCATCGCCCGCGACGCCAACGGCCAGGAGGTGGCGCGGAACACGCAGGTGCTCAACGACGGCGGTTGAGGGTCAGAGCGCCAGGTCGACGCCCAGCAGGGCGGCGGCCTGCCCGACGTCCTTGCCCAGGTCGGCGGCCTCGTCTACGGCGGCGATCGCGGCCGGGGTGTCGAGATCGTCGTCCAGCGCGGCGCGCACCTCGTCCAGGGCGGCGTCGCCGTCGCCCGCCGTGGTGGACGCCGCCTGCCAGCGGGCGAGCCGGTCGGCGGCAGCGGGCATGACGTCGGCGTCCCAGTCCCACGGGGTGCGGTAGTGGTGGCAGATCACGCCGAGGCGGATGGCCCGGGGGTCCCAGACCTTGCGCAGCTCGGAGACGAAGACGAGGTTGCCGAGCGACTTCGACATCTTCTCGCCGTCCATCCGGACCATGGCCTGGTGCAGCCAGTGGCGCACGAACGGCTCGCCGGTCGCAGCCTCGGACTGCGCCGCCTCGCACTCGTGATGGGGGTAGATCAGGTCGCTGCCCCCGCCGTGGAGGTCGATCGTGGTGCCCAGCTCGCGCAGCGCCAGGGCCGAGCACTCGATGTGCCACCCGGGCCGGCCGGGGCCCCACAGGGACTCCCACGAGGGCTCGTCGGGCGCTGAGGGCTGCCACAGGACGAAGTCCAGCGGGTCGTGCTTGTGGGGGTCCTCGACGTTGCCGCCCCGCTCGGCGGCCAGGCGCAGCATCTCGTCGCGGTCCAGGTGGCTGACCTGGCCGAAGCGATCGAACTTGGAGACGTCGAAGTAGACGCCGCCGCCGGCCTGGTAGGCGTAGCCGCGGTCGAGGACCATGCCGATGAAGCCCCGGATGTCGGGGATGGCGGAGGTGGCGCGGGGCTCGCTCCAGCACGGCAGCAGGCCGAGGGCCTTCACGTCGTCGTCGAAGCGGGCGGTCTCGGCCGCGGCCAGGTCGAGGTAGTGGACCCCCAGCTCCCGGGCCTTGCGCAGCAGGTCGTCGTCGACGTCGGTGATGTTGCGGACGGCCTTGGTGTCGTGGCCCCGGTCCCGCAGGCGGCGCTGGATGACGTCGTAGGTCAGGTACAGCGAGGCGTGGCCGATGTGGGTGGCGTCGTACGGCGTGATGCCGCACACGTAGATCGTGACCACCTCCCCCGGGGTGAAGGGGACGACCTCGCGCCGGGCGGTGTCGTAGAGCCGCACCTCATTCACTCGGGGGCTCGTCGGCCGGGGCGGGGCTCGCCTCGGGGATGCCGGTGAGCTTGAGCGCCACGCGGGTCTTGTAGTGCATGTTGAGCTGGAGCAGGACCGCGGTGAACGACTCGATGGGCGTGGCCATGGCCAGCTCGCCCGCGTTGAGCGGGCGCATGTTGGGGACCTTGCCCACGATCTCGCTGGTCAGGTCGACCGCCTCTTTGTGGTCGGAGCAGATCAGCACGTCGGACTCGATCGGCTCGCGCAGGTCGCCCAGCTCCCGGGCCGGCACGTGGTGGAAGGCGGCCGCCACCATGCAGTGGGGCACCGCGGCCTGGACGCTGGCCGCCACCGAGCCCCGGGGCGGCACGAGCGGCTGGAACTCCTTGCCCAGCTTGGTCAGGGCGTTGGCCATGGACACCACGACCTTGCCCCGCAGCTTGTCCTCCACGAGCGCCGCGGTCTGGGTGGCGCCGTCCCACGGCGTGGCGATCACCACGACGTCGGTGCCCGCCGCGGCGGAGTTGTCGCCCGCCACGATGGTCAGGCGCCGGTCGGGCCACTGCTCCAGCAGGTTGTCGACCACTTCCATGGCCCGGTACCGGGACCGTGAGCCGAGGAGCACGTCGAAGCCCACCGAGGCCAGGCGGGCCGCCAGTGCCTTGCCCGCAGGGCCCGTTCCTCCGAGGATGCCGATGCGCACGGGCGACAACCTAGTGGCGCACGGGCGGCGTCCACCCAACCGCCCGGCGCCACCTGACCTTCCGGTCAAGTCAGCAGGCAGCCGAGACCAGGTCGTAGGGGTCGACGGCGCTGCCGCCGTCCGGGTGGAACTCGAAGTGGAGATGGGTGGCCCCACCGGCGGCGTTGCCGGTGTTGCCGACGTAGCCGATCACGGTCCCGGCCTCGACCCAGCCCTCGCCGTTCTCGTAGCCGGTGAGGTGGGCGCCGAAGTAGGTGTTGCCGTCGTCGCCGTGGACGTACCAGGCCAGGCCGCCCGACGAGCTCTCGTTGTGCTCGACGACGCCGCTCACCGGCGCCACCGTGGGCACGCCCCGGGGCGCCATCATGTCGACGCCCTGGTGGCTGTGACCGGAGCGGGCCGCGCCGAAGGAGTCCACGAAGGACACCGCCCCGTCGACCGGGCAGACGATGTCGGCGCCGGCCCGTGGCCCGGGGGCCGGTTCGGGAGCCGGCTCGGGCTCCGGCTCGGGGGCCGGGGGCGCGGTGGTGGGCGGCGGGGGCGGCGGTGCCGTGGTGGGCGGGACCTTCGGGGCCGTGGTCGTCGTCGTGCCGGCGAGCATCTCCCGCTCGGCGGCCGAGTGGACCGCGGCTCGGGAGGCTGCGGCCAGCTCGAAGGGGGTAGGTCCGGCGTGCGGATCGGGGGTCGGGTCGGCCGCCTTGTCTGCCGGGCCGTCGCCCATCCCCGCGGCGGCCGCGACCACCACGAGACTCCCAGCGAGCAGCGTCGGGATCATCCTTTGTCGGCGCATGGGTCGAGCACCGTAGCGAATTAGTTACGAGGATTGCGATTTCATGACGAATTATCTGACCTCGTAAGGCTGCTACCGTCCCCGGCCGTGACCGCGCTCCGCCTGGCCGGCGTCACGGTCGTGCGGGACGGCACGACCATCCTCGACACCCTCGACTGGACCGTCGCCGAGGGCGAGCGCTGGGTCGTGCTGGGGCCCAACGGCTCGGGCAAGACCACGCTGCTGCGGGTGGCGTCGCTCTACCTGCACCCCACCACCGGCGAGGTCGAGGTCCTCGGGGGCCGCCTGGGCCGCGTCGACGTGCGCCGGTGGCGGACCCGCATCGGCCTCGTCAGCCCCGCCTTCGCCGACCTGCTGCGCCACGACGTCACCGTGGTGGACGTGGTCATGTCCGCCCGGGAGGCGGCGCTGGAGACCTGGTGGCACAGCTACGGTCCCGACGACCGCGCCCACGCCCTCGACCTGCTCGACCGCACCGGCACCGCGGCGCTGGCGGACCGCTCGTTCGGCACGCTGTCCTCGGGCGAGCGCCAGCGGGTGCTGCTGGCCCGCTCGCTGTGGGGCGATCCCGGGCTCGTGCTGCTGGACGAGCCCACGGCGGGGCTGGACCTCGGCGCCCGCGAGGACCTGGTCACCCGGCTGGCCGGCCTGGCCGCCGACCCGACGACCCCGCCCACCGTGCTGGTGACCCACCACGTCGAGGAGATCCCCGCCGGCTTCACCCACGCCCTGCTGCTGCGCGACGGCCGGATCGTGGCATGCGGCCCCCTGGCGTCCGTGCTCACGGCCGAGGCGCTGTCGAGGACCTTCGGCGTGCCGCTCGCCCTCGACCGCCGCGACGGCCGCTACGCGGCGCGGGCCGCACGCCCTACTCCTATCCCTCCCCTACCAGGGCCAGGAGCCGCGGCTTCGACCGCTTGATCTCGTCGGCCAGCAGGCGCTCGACGATCGGGCCACCCAGCCCGCCGCCGTAGTGCAGGTGCATCGACAGGCGGCTGCCCCCGTCCACCGGGGCCACCTCGGCCGAGAGCACCCAGCCCGCGTGCTGGCGGCCGTCGTGCTCCAGGCGCTCGAAGCGGACCCGCTCGGTGGGGTCGTGCACCGTGCGCACCATGCGCAGGCGCTTGGACCGGGCGAAGGGGCCCAGGCGCCCCCGCAGGTCGACCGACCAGGCCGGCCCGGGATCGCCGGCCGCGGCCTCCACCGCCGACGCCCGGGGCACGATGTCCAGCCACTGCGGGTAGCGGCCCAGGTCGTCGACCCACGCGAACAGCTCGGCGGGCGGGCAGGGGGCCACGAGATCGGCCGTCACGTCCACGCCGGCGATCGTGTCACCCCGGCGGTTCACCCGCCCAGTTCGCCGCCGCCGGGGGCGATCACCAGCAACGTCCCCTCCGCCAGCGTGACGGTCGCCTCCCGGCCCACGACCACGTTGCTGACGCCCCGGGTGGTGCCGGCGGCGAGGTCCTCGCCGCGCAGCGGGTAGAGCAGGCCGGTCGTGGTCACGCCCCGGGCCGGGCCGTGAGCGGGGACCAGGCTCACCAGCATCCCGGGCTGGCCGGCGAAGTCGAGGCGGTCGCGCACGACCCAGACGTGCGCCGGACCGATCCACGCCTCCACGGCCGTCCCGGCCAGCCCGTCGGCGGCCAGCGACAGCGCCACCGCGAGGGCGTGGTCGAAGCGGTCCCCTGTCCCCGTCACCACGACCAGCCGGCCGGCGCCGCGGGCCAGGGCCGCGTCCACCGCCAGATCGAGGTCGGTGGCGTCCTTGGCCGCGGGGTGGCGCTCCACCTCGGTGCCGGCCGCTTCGGCCGCGGCCACGAGCGCGGGGTCGACCGAGTCCATGTCCCCGACCACCAGGTCGACCGCCAGGCCGAGGGCGTGGGCGCCGGCCAGGCCGGCGTCGGCCGCCACCACCAGCGGCCCCTCCCCCAGGTCGCCCAGGTTGGGGACGCTGACCGCCGGCAGGCCCCCGCCGCCGATGACCACGGCCACTCGCACCCGGCCACGCTAGACGCCCCGGGCTACGGTCGATCCCGTGGAGCGCACCCTGTTCGACGAGGACCACGACCTGTTCCGGGACAGCGTCCGCCGCTTCATCGCCGCGGACCTCGCTCCCCACAACGACGACTGGGAGCGGGCCGGCGTCGTCGACCGCGCCATGTTCACCGGCGCGGGCAAGCACGGCTTCCTGGGCATGGCCGCCCCGGTCGAGCACGGCGGGGGCGGCGTCGCCGACTTCCGCTACAACCTGGTCATCGCCGAGGAGGTCCAGCGGGCGGGGATCAACGCCGCGGGGCTCGGCTGGACGCTGCACAACGACATCTGCCTGCCCTACTTCCTGGCCCTGGCGGACGAGGAGCAGCAGGCCCGCTGGCTGCCGGGGATCTGCTCGGGCGAGCTGGTCACCGCCATCGCCATGACCGAGCCCGGGATCGGGTCCGACCTGGCCTCGATGACCACGACCGCCGTCCTCGACGGCGACGACTACGTCGTGAACGGGTCCAAGACGTTCATCACCAACGGCATCAACGCCGACCTGGTCATCACCGCGGTCAAGACCGACCCGACCGAGCGCCACCGGGGCATGTCGCTGGTGGTGCTGGAGCGGGGCATGGCCGGCTTCGAGCGGGGCCGCAACCTGGACAAGATCGGCATGCACGCCCAGGACACCGCCGAGCTGTTCTTCAGCGACGTGCGGGTCCCCGTGGCCAACCGCCTGGGCGAGGAGGGCCAGGGCTTCCGCTACCTGGTGACCAACCTGCCCCAGGAGCGCCTCTCCATCGGTGCCACCGGCGTCGCCGCGGCCCGGGCCGCGTTCGACCAGACGCTGGCCTACGTCAAGGAGCGGACCGCGTTCGGCCAGCCGGTCGGGTCCTTCCAGAACAGCCGCTTCCGCATGGCCGAGATGGCCACCGAGATCGAGATCGCCCAGAGCTTCGTGGACCGTTGCGTGCTGGCCCTCAACGCCGGCGAGCTGACCGCCGAGGAGGCGGCCATGGCCAAGTGGTGGTGCACCGAGCTGCAGGGCCGGGTGGCCGACGCCTGCGTCCAGCTCCACGGCGGCTACGGCTACATGGCCGAGTACCCGGTGGCCCGGGCCTTCGCCGACGCCCGCATCACCCGCATCTACGGCGGCACGACCGAGATCATGAAGGAGATCATCGGCCGCTCCCTCGGCCTCTAGCCGGCGGCGGCTACGGCCGTTCGTGGAGGAACCAGGTGCTGCGGCCGGCGAGCACCCGTGCGTGCTGGCGGAGGTGGATGCCGGGGAGCAGCGTCGTGCACGAGGCCAGCAGGCACTGCTCGACGGCCAGGTCGATCAGGTCCTGCGGCTCCGTGGGCGGCGACGACACGGCGAGCTCCAGCATCGTCCCGAAGCTCGCCACGATCTCGGCACCCCACCGCTCCTGCCAGCGGCGCAGCAGCGACACGAGCACAGTGAGCCAACCGTCGAGGTGGCTCGCACCGTAGAAGTCGAGCAGCGCGCCCGCCTCCCAGCCCGTCGCCGTCGGCATGAGGACCACGCAACACGGCTGGCGGGCGGGGACGAACCACTTCAGGTAGGTGTCGTCCACCAGGCCGCCGGCCGCGCCGCCGTCGACGAGCGCCTGCTCCCAACCGAACAGCCAGCGATCGAGCGTGTCCCTTCCCGGGTCGGGGCCGAGGCTGCGCCCGACTTCGGCGAGCGACGGCGCCGAGCCGAACGAGCGGGCCGTCACGTCGAGCTCGTAGCGGAGCCGGTCGTCGTGGTCGAAGCGGAAGGAGTCCCGCTGAGCGAACCGGGCGCCGAGACGCTCGTCGAGCTCGTCGTCGGCGAGTGGAGCCGGGAGGTCGGCGACGCGGCCCACCCTGTCGAACAGCTCGGCCTCCAGGGGTCGCCCTTCCGCCCAACCGGCCGTGACCACGGGCCACCGGCCCGTGCGGTCCACGACCGAACGGGCCGCCCGCCATGCGGATGCGATCTCGTCCGGCTCGCAGCGCACGAACAGCACAGGGTCGTCGGCGACGGGCGGGCGCGGCGCCCAGTCCGGGCCCACGTACGCGGCTCGTTCGACCGGCCGGCCGGCCAGAGCGGTCCCCTGCAGCAGCGCCTCGACCCCGGTCGCCTCGTCGATCACGAGGCCGGACGCTACGGGGGTCAGCGGTTGAGGAGGTCGCGGGCGATGTGGGTGATCTGGATCTCGTCGGTGCCGGCGTAGATCTGGAGGACCTTGGCGTCGCGGGCCAGCTGCTCGACCTGGAACTCGCTCATGTAGCCGTTGCCGCCGAACAGCTGGACCGCCTCCAGGGCCACCTCGGTGGCGGCGCGGGCGGCGTAGAGCTTCATGGCCGAGGCCTCGGCCAGGGTGAAGCCCCGGCCCAGGGCCGTCGCCTCGATGACCCGGAACACCAGGTTCTCGACGTTGAGGCGGGCCACCTCCATGCGGGCGAGCTTGTCCTGGATGAGCTGGAACTCGCCGATGGGCTTGCCGAACTGGACCCGGTCCTTGGCGTAGGCCACCGACAGGTCGAGGCACTGGGAGATGATCCCGAGCGCCATGGCCGCCACGCCCGAGCGCTCCTGGAGGAACGTCGCCTTGGCCGCCTCCCGCCCGCCGCCCTCGGGGCGCTCGGTCTCGCCGATGAGCCGGTCCCGGCCGGCCCGCACGTCGGTGAGGAACAGCTCGCCGGTGGGCGAGGAGTGCATGCCCATCTTCTTCAGCGGCTTGGACTGCTCCAGGCCGGGCATGCCCGAGTCGAGGACGAAGCTGACGATGGCCCGGTCCTCCGGCGGGTTGCCCTCGTCCAGCTTGCAGATGAACACGATCGTGTCGGCGTAGGGGCCGTTGGTGATGAACGTCTTCGAGCCGTTGAGCACGTACTCGTCCCCGTCGCGCCGGGCCGTCGAGCGCATGGAGCCGAAGGCGTCGGACCCCGAGCCCGGCTCGGTGATGGCCCAGGCGCCGATCTTGTCCATCGTCAGCAGGTCCAGCGCCCAGCGCTCCTTCTGGGCGATCGTGCCCTTGGACAGGATCGCGGCCGAGGTGAGGCCCATGGACACGCCCATGGCCGTCACCATGCCGGGGCTCCAACGGCACAGCTCGATGATCGGGATCATCTGGAAGGCAGCGGAGTTGGCCGCCTCGGTCGGGTCGCGGGGCGCGGCGTCGGCCTCGTCCCGCTCGGGCTCGCCGGCCCGCTCCCGGGCCAGCGTGCGCTCGAAGCGGTCCCGGGCCATGGCGTCCATGCCGAAGGTCGAGAACAGCTTGCGGAGGATGTCGTAGGGCGGGAGGTCGCCGTGCTCCAGCTCGCGGTGGTGCGGGACGACCTCCTTGGCGATGAAGTCCCGGACGGCCGTCTGGACCATCCGCTGCTCGTCCGACCACTCGATCACCGGGACCTCCACAGGTTCTCGCACCGTCCGTGCGAGGACCATACGGGTACGTGGCCCCCGGCACCAGACGGCGGCACGCCGGTGAGTGTGGAAGCCGGGCCGCGAAGTGGCATCCTGTACGGACCCCCTGGGACTGATCGGACCCTGGGGACCGCTGTTCTAGGAGCTGTGCGTGTCGTTTCGCGTCAAGGACCGGGTGGTCTACCCCCACCACGGTGCCGCCGTCATCGAGGCCACGGAGCGACGGCCGATGCCGCCCGACGGTGAGCCCAAGGAGTTCTTCGTCCTGCGGATGACGCACGGCGACCTCGTGCTCAAGGTGCCGGTCGACAAGGCGGAGGAGATCGGGATGCGCTACCCGATCAGCGTCGAGGACGTCGAGGACGTGTTCGAGGTCCTGGCCAAGAAGGACGTGCGCGAGCCGACCAACTGGTCCCGGCGGTTCAAGAACCACCAGGAGAAGCTCAAGTCGGGCGACGTCTACCAGGTGGCCGAGGTGGTCCGGAACCTGGCGCTGCGCGACAACGACAAGGGCCTGTCCGCGGGCGAGAAGTCGATGTTCGTCAAGGCCCGCCAGGTGCTGGTGTCCGAGCTGGCGTTCGCGCTCGACATCAGCGAGGACGAGGCGATGGACCGCCTCTCCAAGACCATCGCCTGATCGCGGGAGCGCTCGCGGGCCCGTCCGGGCCGGGCGACATCGTCGCGCCCACGGCACGATCTAAAGTCCCGTGCTTCGGGCCCGGCCGGCGGAACCTTTCCCCGTTTCCCGTCCGGGCGCAGGCGGCAGGAACGACGAGGACGACAGCACATGAGTGACGCACCGCAGGGACCTGACTGGTGGCAGGCCTCCGACGACAAGTGGTACCCGCCCCCGCGCCCTGAGATGCCGGGCGACGTGCCCGCGTCCTCGGCCCCCGTGGGCGCCGAGGGCTTCGCCCCGCCCGGAGTCCCGCCGGGCCCGCCGCTCGGCCCGCCCCCCAGCGGCGGCTACGGGCCCTCCGGCGGCTTCCCGCCCGGCCCGCCGGCCCCCGGCGGCTACCCGTCCGGCCCCTACGGTGCCCCGGGCGCGCCCGGCGGGCCCCCCGGCCAGAGCCAGAACCGCACGCCGTTGTTCGTCGCTCTCGGCGCCCTGGCGGCGGTGGCGCTGATCGGGCTGATCCTGGTGATCTCCAGCGGCGGCGGGGACGACGACGACGCGCCGCACCGCAACCGGCCGGTCCCCACCCACACGACGACCACCGACACGCCCACGACCGACTCGCCGGATCCCACCGACACGTCGGATCCCGGGACCAACGGCCCGACCGTCCAGGGCACCACCGACGTGTCGCAGCTGGCCCTGGTCGACCAGGGGTTCTCGGTGTCCGACGACGGCGGCTCCTACGGGATCGTCATCGTGAACAACGGCACCGAGACGGTCACGAACTTCGAGGTCCAGGTGGCCGTCTACGACCCCAGCAACACGGTCGTCACCACCGACACGCACCTGGTGGCCAAGCTGGGC